>NZ_JBNNJZ010000898.1:0-2282 GCF_050270335.1 Streptomyces sp. NPDC059900 | reverse complement strand
TCCCAGGACAACACGGACATCGGGTTCCGGGCGGAGGCGAGCGCGAAGGGATCGTCCTTCACGGGCTTCGCCTACTTCGGCAACTACACCTCGCGCATCGACGGCCCCGGCAAGGTCTTCGACTTCCAGAACGTCTCCGACATCACCATCGACGACATCTGGAACGAACACATGGTGTGCCTCTACTGGGGCGCCAACACGGACCGCATGACCATCAAGAACTCGCGGATCCGCGACATGTTCGCCGACGGCATCAACATGACCAACGGCAGCACGGACAACCTGGTCGCCAACAACGAGGCACGGGCCACCGGCGACGACAGTTTCGCCCTCTTCTCGGCGATCGACGCCGGGGGCGCGGACATGAAGAACAACGTCTACGAGAACCTGACCACGATCCTGACCTGGCGCGCGGCGGGCGTGGCCGTCTACGGCGGCTACAACAACACCTTCCGCAACATCCGTATCGCCGACACCCTGGTCTACTCCGGCATCACCATCTCCTCGCTGGACTTCGGCTACCCGATGAACGGCTTCGGGACCGATCCGACCACCTTCGAGAACATCACGATCGAACGGGCCGGCGGCACCTTCTGGAAGGGACAGGACTTCCCCGCCATCTGGGCGTTCTCCGCGTCCAAGGTCTTCCAGGGGATCCGGGTGAACAACGTCGACATCATCGACCCGACGTACCACGGGGTGATGTTCCAGACGAAGTACACCGGCAACACTCCCGAGTTCCCGGTGAAGGACACCGTCTTCACGGACGTGTCCATCTCCGGGGCGCCGATCGGCATCTACGTCAACGAGATGCCGGAGGCGGGCCAGGGCCCCGCCGTGGGTGAAGCGACCTTCGTGCGGCCCAAGTTCAGCAACAACGGACAGAACACCAAGAACGACACGTCCACGTTCAAGCTCACCATGCAGCCCTGACCCACTGGAGGATCACGTCGTACGTTCACGGCCGTCCGGATTCCGGGCGGCCGTGAACATTGATCGCCGCATCAACGTAACTGGCTTGCATCTCTTGCGCTATTCTTGCGTTCATGACGCGACGACTTGCCCAAGTTGCGAAGAAGGTGGGGGTCAGCGAGGCAACGGTCAGCCGGGTCCTCAACGACAAGCCCGGTGTCTCCGACGCGACACGACAGTCCGTGCTCACGGCACTGGACGTCCTTGGATACGAGCGCCCCACCCAGCTGCGCGGAGAGCGCGCCCGGCTCGTCGGTCTGGTCCTTCCGGAGTTGCAGAACCCGATCTTCCCTGCCTTCGCCGAGGTCATCGGGGGCGCGCTCGCCCAGCAGGGACTCACGCCGGTGCTGTGCACGCAGACCAGGGGCGGAGTCTCCGAGGCCGACTATGTGGACCTCCTGCTCCAGCAGCACGTCTCCGGCGTCATCTTCGCCGGAGGTCTCTTCGCCGAGGCCGACGCACCGCACGACCACTACCGCCTGCTTGCGGACCGGAACATCCCGGTCGTCCTGATCAACGCGTCGATCGAAGGCCTCGACTTTCCCTGCGTCGCCTGCGACGACGCCGTCGCCGTCGAACAGGCGTGGCGCCACCTCGCGTCGCTGGGGCACGAGCGCATCGGCCTGGTGCTCGGCCCCGCCGACCACATTCCCTCGCGCCGCAAGCTGGAAGCCGCCCGCGCGGCGGCGCGGGCGGCGGGCACGGAGCTGGCCGAGGAGCACGTCGAGCGGTCGATCTTCTCGCTGGAGGGCGGCCAGGCCGCAGCCGGACGCCTCCTGGAGCGGGGAGTGACGGGCATCGTGTGCGGCAGCGACCCGCTGGCCCTCGGGGCGATCAGGGCGGCCCGCCGCCGGGGGCTCTCCGTCCCCTCCGACGTCTCCGTGGTCGGCTTCGACGACTCGGCTTTCATGACCTGCACGGAACCGCCGCTGTCGACGGTGCGCCAGCCCATCGAGGCGATGGGCCGCGCGGCGGTCGATCTGCTGTGCGCGCAGATCAGGGGGACCCAGCCGCACCCCGGCGAACTGCTCTTCGAGCCCGAACTCGTCGTCCGCGGCTCGACGGCGCAGCTGTCGGCCGTGCGTTCCTAACGCCAGGGGTCCAGGGCGAGCTTGCCCTGTGTCCGGCCCGCTTCGAGTTGCCGCAGCACCCTCGCTCCCTCGGCCAGGGGGTGCACCCGGGGAGTGCCGGGCGCGTACACGCCGTGGGCGATCAGAGTCTCGATCTCGACGAGCAACTCCCGGTAGAGGGACGGGGCCGCGACCGCCAGCGCACCGATGTGCAGACCTTTGACCTGCACCGGGTGAGTG
>NZ_JBNNJZ010000897.1:0-2285 GCF_050270335.1 Streptomyces sp. NPDC059900 | reverse complement strand
GCGTTCACACACCGTGTGCACTCCGGGCTCGCATATGCCTGTCGCACACTCTCCCGCCCTGGCCACCAGGGGAGTTGACTTTCTGTGCGCATCAGGGGGATCGACAGCTACAGAAAGGAACGGACTTGTGACCGCCGACCCCGAAACTCGCGTGGTCCCCGAGGAACTCGCAGAGTTACGCCGAAGCTTGGACGTGGGCCTGGCCCGCGTCGACGGACAGCTGGCGTTGCTCACCCAACACGACGAGCAGAGCGTCAAGAACCAGGACGATCTGACCGTAAGGATCGCCGCACTCGAGCACACACGCTGGCCGTTGCCCGCCCTTCTCGCCCTTACGGCGGTCGGTGCGCTCGCCGTGGCGGTCTGGCAGGCCATCGGGCATTAGTGCGCGTCCTGGCCAAGACGCAGATGGTGCAGGAGCAGGAGCGCGGCCGCCATGTTGGCGGCCGGCACTTCCCCGCGCGCCACCATGTCAGGGACGAGCTTCAAGGGGACCCACTCACGGCGGTCGGACTCGAAGTCGTCTTCGGGATGACCGATGTAGGTGCACTCATCCGACCAGTAGATGTGGTGCCTGGCGTCGGTGAGCCCATTGGACGGCTCGACACTCATCAGGTGTCGTAACGGGCCCGGCCGCCAGCCGGTCTCCTCCTCCATTTCCCGGGCGGCCGCGTACGCGATGTCCTCCCCGTCCTCGACGACGCCGGCGGCGAGTTCCCAGCCCCAGCTGTCGGTGATGAATCGGTGCCGCCACAGCAGAAGCACCTCATTGGCCTCGTTGACGACGGTGGCCACGGCGACGGGCCGCAGCCGTATCAGGAAGTGATCGAGGTGCCGGCCGTCAGGCAGTTCGACGTCTGCGAGATTGACCGAGAACCATCGGTTTCCATACACAGTTTGTTCGCTTTGTTTCGTCCACTGCACGGTTCTGCCACCTTCCGCCGAGTAGATGGCAATATCGCAGCAGGAGGGTGTTCAGAGCAGCGTGAGAGCGGAGCGCGGGGTTCATCGCTCGCCGAGGGTCGTCACCTACGTACGCGCAGTGCGCATCACAGGGGTACGCGCAGCGCTCCGTCGATGAGTTCGGCCGCCTCGGCCGTGCCCGCGCAGTCGCTGCGCACCAGGTGTTCGCGCACGGCCCGCAGCCGGTCGCGCAGCCGCTGGGACTCCATCCCCCGCGCCTGCTCCGCCATTTCCACGGCCGTGGCCACCGCCTCGTCGGTGTTCCCCTGGCGCAGTTCGATCTGGCTGAGCATGGCGAGCCGGTGGACCCTGCCCCGGTCGTGAGCCGGAGTATCCACGGCAGCCGCCGCGTGCTCGTACGCTCCCGACAGGTCCCCCAGGCTGAGCAGCGCCTCCGCCACCTGTACGTTGACGAGTCCGGGCTGGACATAGCCGGTCTCGTCCGGCTCGCGGCCACGCCTGATGCGTTCCGCTGCGACCTCCGCACGCCGGATGCAGGACAGCGCGCTGCTGCCGTCGCCCAGGTGTGCGTACGACTTCGCCTGCATCGCGTAGAGGTCGGAGGCCAGGGCCGGGGTGAGGTCGCGCCCCGCCGCGCGCAGTGCGGCCTCCGCGAAGGCCACCGCCTGACGGTACTCGCGCATGAACAGGGACTGGTTGACGAGCAGCGCGATGACATAGGCGCCAAGACCCCGGTCACCGCTCGCCTTGGCGAGCCGCAGGGCCTGGTGGAAGTAGCGCTGGGCCAGGCCGTGCGCGTCCGAGTCATAGGCGCAGATGCCCGCGATGGCCACCAACCCGCCGGTGGATCTGTGCAGTTGGCGCCCCGTCTCGTCCGTGTAGCTGCCGCGCAGCAGGGGCGCGGCCTCGGCGTTGAGGAAGCCGACGATGCGGGTGCGGGTCGCGATGCCGCCGGTCTTGCGGTACATCTGCTCGTAGTGGGCGCGGGCCGCGCGCATCATGTCGATGTCGGCCGTGCTCACCTGGTGCCTGCCGCCGCGCGAGACGTCCACGTCCTCGGGCGGGTTCTCCCACTCCCAGACGGGCATCACCGCGGGTGTTCCCGTGACCGCGGGTGCGCCCAGGAGGTGCGGGCGCTGCTGTTCGTCCGAGCGCCACAGGGCCGTGGCTCTCTCCACGAACCCGGACAGCGTCGAGGACATGGAGCCGGTCGCCACGGACGGCAGCCCCGGCACGCCGAGGCCGATGTCGTCCAGGGTGACGGTGCGCTGGAGCCGCCCCGCGAGGACCTCGCAGATCAGGTCGGGCTGGTGCCCGCGTTGTCTTTTTCCCTTCTACGACCGGTAGAGTGTGTTGTTTTT
>NZ_JBNNJZ010000896.1:0-2286 GCF_050270335.1 Streptomyces sp. NPDC059900 | reverse complement strand
ATGGACGACAGCACCCGCGAACTGCTGCTCGACGGCGCCCGGCGCACGGACACCAAGCGCGTCCTGATGACGCTCGACGAACTGGTCCCGCAGAGCACCTGCCTGGCACCCGCGGGCCCGGAGGGCGGCTATTTCACCGCGGTGGTCACCTCACCGGCCACCGCGCCGCTTCCCGTCGCGAGCGCGGACAACGCCCGCCTGCTGCAGATCGAAGAACTCGCCCTGCGCGCACTCGCCGGACCCTTCCAGGAGCGCGCCCGCCGCCTGCGACAGGTGCTGGCGGAAGGACACAGCGACGGGGCGGCCACCATCGCGTCTGCCGGCGCCGGCACCCTAGCCCGAGAGGGAGGATCCATGACCAGCGCGCCCGTTCCGGAGGGAATCCCGCCACGGGAGGATCCGCGCGTGCCACCACCGCACGCCCCGTCCTCGCCGGCCGTGTGGGAGAACGTGCCCCCGCGCAATCCCAACTTCACCGGCCGCGAGCGGCTCCTCGATCAGCTGGCCGAACGTCTGGGCAGCGGCGGGACCGCGGCCGTGCTGCCGGAGGCCATGTACGGTCTGGGCGGCATCGGCAAGTCCCAGCTGGCCGTCGAGTACGTCTATGTGCACCAGAGCAGGTACGACCTGATCTGCTGGATACCGAGCGAGCGCAATTCCGGCATCATCAACGGCCTGGCCCAGCTCGCCCCGCGCCTGGGCATCAGCCACGGCGAGGCACGCACCACGGTGCCCGCCGTTCTCGACGCGCTGCGCCGCGGTACCCCCTACAGCCGCTGGCTGCTCGTCTTCGACAACGCCGAGAACGCCGAGACGCTTGCGCCCTTCCTGCCCAACTCGCGCCTGGGTACCGTCCTGATCACTTCGCGCAACCCGCACTGGGAGAACGTGGCGCGCTGCCTCGAGGTGGACATCTTCGAGCGCGCCGAGAGCATCAGGCTGCTCAACAAGCGCGGCCCGGAGCTCACCGAGCAGGACGCCGACGAACTCGCGGAAGCCCTGGGCGACCTGCCCCTGGCCATAGAGCAGGCAGCGGCCTGGCGGGCCGAGACGGGGATGCCGGTCCAGGAGTACCTGCGGCTGTTCAAGGAGAAGCGCAGCGAGCTGCTCTTCGAGTCCGCGCCGTACGCCTACCAGCAGTCGATCGCCACCGCCTGGAACGTCTCCCTGGACCACGTCGAGCAGACCAACCCCGAAGCCATCCAGCTCCTCCAGCTGTGCGCCTACCTGGCGCCCGAACCGATCCCCCGGGACCTGTTCTCCAATCCGCACCGCGGCGCCATCGCCCCGCAGCTGGACGCGGCCCTCGCGGATCCGCTGCGCCTGAGCCGGGCCGTCCGGGAGATCAAGCGGTACTCGCTGGCACGCCTCGACCTGCGCACGGACTCGCTCCAGATCCACCGGCTCGTACAGGCCGTGCTGATCAACCGCATGACGCCGCTGCAGCAGGAGCAGATGAAGCGCGGCGCGCAGATGCTTCTCGCCTCGGCCGATCCCCGCAATCCGGAGTCCCACACCACCTGGAACCGCTACTCCATGCTGTATCCGCACGCCGTGGCCGCCGACGCCGTCCACTCCACCGATCCGTGGGTGCACGCCTTGGTGGTCGCCATCGCCAAGTACCTCCAGCGCTGGGGGGATCACGAGAGCGCGCAGCGCTTCACCGAGGAGGCCTACGCGGCGGCCCGCGAGCTCTTCGGACCCGAGGACGACAAGACCCTCACGCTGGCCTTCTGGCTCGGCTGGACCCACTTCAGCATGGGGCACTACAAAGAGGCCGCCGAGATCAACAGGGTGACCCTGGCGGCGTACGAGTCCGCGCAGCTCCCTTCCCCCGTACCGGTGTCCGAGATCAGCGAGAGCCATCTGGACGCCATGGGTGCCGTCGCCGCCGACCTGCGTGTCACCGGTGACTTCGACGATGCGCTCGCGCTGACCCAGCGCGTGTTCGACCAGGCGACGGAGGCGTTCGGCGCGGACGACCCGACGACGATGAACGCGGCGCACAACCTCGCGGTGTGCCTGCGGCTGGTCGGCCGTTTCCGCGACGCCTACGAACTGGACTGCACCACCTGGGAGTTGAAGCAGGCCCTCCTTGGCACCGATCACGAACTGACGCTGCACACCCGGGTCGGGCTGACCATCGACGAGCGCGAGCTGGGCCGTTACGCCCACGCCCGCGAGCGGCAGGAGGAGGTGGTCGCCAGGTACCAGCAGGTCCAGGCGGACAGTCCGGCCGCCCTGCACGCCAAACGGGTCCTGGCGGTGGCCCGGCGCAAGGACGGC
>NZ_JBNNJZ010000895.1:1392-2294 GCF_050270335.1 Streptomyces sp. NPDC059900 | reverse complement strand
CGGCCGTCCCAGGCCGGGCCCACCCTTGTCTGCTGCCGCAGCCGGCGGCCGCGCACCGCCGGGCGTTCATGCGGGAGTCAGGTACTCATCACCACCGGTACCAGCGGCCCTTGCGGCCTCCGCTCGCGGCGGGCCTGATCACGAAGCCCAGCAGCCACACCACCAGAACAATGACCGCGATCCACCACAACGCCTTGAGAGCAAAGCCCGCACCGAAAAGAAGCAGAGCCAGAAGAAGAACTACCAGCAGGGGAACCATTGTTATTACCTCCTGGCCACCATCTGCTCTTGACCCACATCCACAAACACGTAAAGAAGTGGGTTTCTTTGTCGCGGCATAGGGCATCCGATCGCACCCTCGAATGCCGCCTGCCATCTGCTATCTGTTCGCGTGATGCCTGATGCCTGACGCCTGCTGGTGAAGATTCGAACACCTGAAGTTTGACCGGGCATTGAGCGGCAACACGGTCCGCATGGCCGGAGAGAGAAGACCCACTGAAGGCAACGCGAAGACCACAGCCGCCAAGAAGCGGTCCACCGCGAGTACAGGAGCGCGCAAGGTGAACACCACGGCACAGAAGGCAAAGCAGGAGTCGGCCGAGGCCGCCGAAAAGGCAAAGGGTTCCGCCGGAGAAGCGGCCGACGCCGCCGGTTCCGGTGCGCATTCCCTCGGTCTCGCGACCCAGCGTGCAAAGCAGGCGGCAGCCGCGGGCATCGAAAGCGGCGGCAAGACAGTGGTGTCGGCCACCGGCAAGGTCGCTTCGACGGCCGTCGCCGGCTGGACCCTGGTCAAGAACCGCAAGGCCATCGCCGCAGGCACTGCCGCGGGCCTGGTCAGCGTGGCCGGTGTCGCCTTCACCGCCGGACGCCGCACGGCGAAGGTCCAGGGCGGCCCGCTGACC
>NZ_JBNNJZ010000895.1:0-1382 GCF_050270335.1 Streptomyces sp. NPDC059900 | reverse complement strand
ACCCATGGCCGCATCTGACGTTCGCCGCACCAACCATCCACGCCCGGGCGCCGGGACAGAGAGAAGGCTCGCCCCTATCTCTTTGCCCCGGCGCCCGTTGCCGTGTCCTGGTGGGCCGGTCGCGCGATAAGTTGCTGCCTGTGCTTGAGACGCTCGGCCTCGGCCCGACCGCTGGAGTGCTGCCCCACGCAGGTTCGCGGTGGTCGTTCAGGAAGGCTGGACCGCGTCGAAGAGGGCGAGGGCCTGGGCGGGGTCGGGGCTCACCAGGCGTTCCAGGCCGGCCGTCGTGATGCCCGCCCACCGGCCGGCCCGCGCCCACATCTGCTCCTCGAAGGCACGGACGGCCGCGTCCAGGTCCGGGGGGCCGGCGGCGATGTCCTCGGCGAGTTCGGCGCCCTCCAGCATCGCGAGGTTCGCGCCCGCCCCCAGCGGCGGCATCAGGTGGGCGGCGTCACCCAGCAGCGTCACTCCGCGGACATGGGCCCAGGTGTGGTCCACTGGCAGGGTGTAGAGAGGGCGCCGGACGAAGGCCGTGCCGTGCCGGAGGAGTTCGAGGACGGGAGCGGCCCAGCCGTCGAACAGGGCCAGCAGCGCTGCCCGTACGGCCCCGGCGTCAGCGTTGGTTTCAGCGGCGCCGTCGGCCGGGTGCAGGTCCGGCTCCGTGCGGTACTGCGCGTAGACCTTGACGTGACCGCCGCTGTTGCGCTGGGCGACGAGGGCGCGGTTCACCCCGTACACAGCCACCGAGCCGTCCCCGACCAGCCGGGCGAGGTCGGGGTGGCGGGTATCGATGTCGTCCAGAGAGGTTTCCACCAGGGTGACACCGGTGTACCGCGGCGTCACGGTTGAGACCGCCGGGCGGACCCGGGACCAGGCGCCGTCGGCGCCGACCACCAGGTCGAATGTCTCCTGCCGCCCGTCCGCGAAACGGACGAGGGCCCCGTCACCGTCTTGCGGCACGACCTGCGTCACGGCCCGGCCCCACTGCACGTCCACCGGCCTCAGCAGCAGGTCACGGAGCTGTCCGCGGTCGATCTCGGGGTTGGCCCGCTCCCCCGGGTCAGGTTGCCAGTCGCGCAGGACGGTTCCGTCGGTGGCCAGGATGCGCATCGCCTGCCCCTCGGGGCGCGACAGCGTCCAGAACTCCTCCAGGACCCCTGCCTTCTCCAGCGCCAGCTGGCCAAGGCCCTCGCGCAGATCCAGCGTGCCGCCCGCCGGCCGGGTATCACGGCCGGTATCGCGCTCCAGGACCGTGACGGGGTGGCCGTGACGGTGCAGGACACGGGCGAAGGCAAGGCCGGCCGGTCCGCTGCCGACCACGGCGATACGTCGTCTCATGTCGATACACTGTATTGAATCGCTACAGTGCATCGCAACAGTAC
>NZ_JBNNJZ010000894.1:0-2295 GCF_050270335.1 Streptomyces sp. NPDC059900 | reverse complement strand
AAACGCCCGGTTACATTCCGAACCCGGAAGCTAAGCCTCACAGCGCCGATGGTACTGCAGGGGGGACCCTGTGGGAGAGTAGGACGCCGCCGAACTATCATTGACGGGAAACCCCCGCACCTTATGGTGCGGGGGTTTTCTGCGTTCTGGACCCGTACTTACTCCGGTTCACTCGGCCCTACTCCGGCTTACTCCGGGCTCACCAATTTCGTGTCGTACGCCAGAATTACCGCCTGGACCCGGTCTCTCGCGCCCGTCTTCGCGAGAATGCGTCCGACGTGAGTCTTCACCGTCGATTCGGCGAGATGCAGCCGGCCCGCGATCTCCGCATTCGTCCAGCCCTGCCCGATCACCGTCAGGATTTCGCGCTCCCGTTCCGTCAGCGAAGCCAGGCGCGGGTCCCGTGACGGGTCGGCGTCTTCGCCGGTCCGCGTCGGCAAGTGATCAGCGAAGGCGTCGAGGAGCCGGCGGGTCAGGCTCGGGGCCACGACCGCGTCCCCCGTGGCGACCGCGCGGATACCGGAGAGGAGTTCCTCCGGCAGGGCGTCCTTGATGAGGAAGCCCGATGCGCCCGCGCGCAGTCCCGCGTACGCGTATTCGTCGAGGTCGAACGTCGTGAGGATCAGTACCTTGGTGCGGTCGCCGGCGGCGACGATGCGGCGCGTGGCCTCGATGCCGTCCAGGCCCGGCATGCGGATGTCCATCAGGGCGACGTCCGGGTGGAGTTCGGCCGTCATGCGGACGGCCTCGCTGCCGTTGCCCGCCTCGCCCACCACCTTCATGTCGTCCTGGCTCTCCAGGAGCATGCGGAAGCCGAAGCGTTGCATCGGCTGGTCGTCGACGATGAGCACGGTCGTCACTGAGCGGCTTCCTTGGGGAGATGGAGTTCTACGTGCCAGCCGCCCGGCGGTTGTCGCAGCGGGCCTGCCTCAAGTGTCCCGTCGTAGAGGGCCGTTCGCTCGCGCATTCCCGTGATGCCCCGCCCGGACGATCCACGGAGGGTGCCCCCGACACCCGTGTCCGTCACCGCCACCCGCACCCCGTCGTCGCCGTACTCGACCTCCACGTACGCCGTCGCCTCCGGGCCGCCGTGCTTGAGGGTGTTCGTGAGGGCTTCCTGGACCACGCGGTAGACCGCGAGTTGTCGGCCCGCCGGGAGGGAGTCGGGGCGGCCGCGCACCGTGCTGCGTACGGGAAGGCCCGCGGCCCGCACCCCGTCGATGAGTTGGTCGAGGTCGGTCAGGGCGGGCTGGGGAGCGAGCGCCGCGGCCTCGGGGGCGTCCTCGCGCAGTACGTCCAGGAGCCGGCGCAGCTCCGTGAGGGCCTGGCGGCTGGTGGTGCCGATGGCCGTGAGGGCCTGGGCGGCGCGTTCCGGGGACTTGGCGGCGGCGTAGGAACCGCCGTCCGCGAGGGTCGTGATGACCGAGAGATTGTGGCCGATGATGTCGTGCATCTCGCGGGCTATGCGCGTGCGTTCGGCGTTGGTGGCGAGCTGTGCCTGCTGGTCGCGTTCGACTTCGAGCTGCTTGGCCCGCTGTACGAGGGATGCCGTGTAGTCCTGGCGGGTGCGGACCGCGATGCCGAGGAGCGCGACGACCGCGTAGCTCATCACCGTTGAGCCGACCGGCTGGTCCCAACTGCCCTGCGGGTAGCGGAGGTGGCCGATGACGGCGGGCGCCACGGTCAGGCCGTACGTCCAGGCCAGGGTGCGCAGCCGCAGCCGCATCGCGATGTTGAAGACCACGATGAGCGTGTTGAGCTGGCTCTGGAGGACGGCTCCGGTCCAGTTGTTGGCGACCCCGGCCAGGAACATCACCCCGTACGCCAGAAGGGGATGGGTGCGGCGCCACAGGAGCGGCAGCGTGACGGTCAGCATGATCGCGTACGGGAGCCAGGCCGGCAGGTCCGTGTTCTGGGCGATGTTCCGCCAGCCGCCGCCCATCACGTCGATCATCCCGACGAGCACGAAGAACCCGGTGAGCAGGACGTCCCAGACCACCGGGCGCCGCCGGTCCAAGGCGCGCACCCACTGGATGCCGCGCTCGACGTACCGCGTCAGCGGCTGGGCGCCCGCGGACCAGTCTTCCTGGTCCGGGGCGCCCTGATCGCCGCTGTCGGTGGTGCCCTGCGGCGTGCTCCGAGGGGTCACGGTCACGCCTTCATCCTCGTACGGGAAACGCTCATACGTCGTGTCGCTTCAGCAGATACGCCGCTGTCGTCAGGGATGCCACCGCCCATGCGCACAGGGTCAACAGGGCCGTACCGGGCGAGAGGTCGCCGGATGTGGTGTGGACG
>NZ_JBNNJZ010000893.1:0-2300 GCF_050270335.1 Streptomyces sp. NPDC059900 | reverse complement strand
CGGACGCCCAGATCAAGGCGGACCTCGCCAAGTACGACCTCTGGGACCGCTACGACTTCGACGGCGACGGCAACTTCAACGAGCCGGACGGCTACATCGACCACTTCCAGCTCGTGCACGCGGGCGAGGACGAGTCGGCCGGCGGCGGCGCCGAGGGCACCAACGCCCTGTGGGCGCACCGCTGGTACGCGTACGGCAACGACGCGGGCAACACCGGCCCCGGCAACAACAAGGCCGGCGGCACCCAGATCGGCGACTCGGGCATCTGGGTCGGCGACTACACGATGCAGCCGGAGAACGGCGGCCTCGGCGTCTTTGCCCACGAGTACGGCCACGACCTGGGCCTGCCCGACCTGTACGACACCTCGGGCAAGGGCGAGAACTCGGTCGGCTTCTGGTCGCTGATGTCGGCAGGGTCCTGGCTCGGCACCGGCAAGGACGCCATCGGTGACCTGCCCGGCGACATGACCGCCTGGGACAAGTTCCAGCTGGGCTGGCTCGACTACGCCAAGGCCAAGGCCGCGACGACGTCCGAGCACAAGCTGGGCGTCTCGGAGTACAACACCCGCCACCGCCAGGCGCTCGTCGTCGACCTGCCCAAGAAGGCCGTCACCACCACGGTCACCAAGCCCACCGAGGGCTCCAAGCAGTGGTGGAGCGACCAGGGCGACGACCTCAAGAACACCCTGACGCGCTCGGTCGACCTGACCGGCAAGTCCAAGGCCGAGCTCACGCTCGACGGCTGGTGGGACATCGAGGCCAACTACGACTACCTCTACACCGAGGTGTCGACGGACGGCGGCGCCAACTGGACGCCGGTGGACGGCACCGCGGACGGCAAGGCCATCCCGCGCGACGCCGGTGACAAGCCCGCGTTGACCGGTGCCTCGGGTGCGTACAAGAAGCTGGCGTTCCCGCTCGACACGTACGCCGGCAAGAAGATCGACCTCCGCTTCCGCTACTCGACGGACGGCGGCGCGGGCGGCAAGGGCTTCGCGGCCGACGCGCTCGCGGTCACCGCGGACGGCGCCAAGGTCTTCGAGGACGGCGCCGAGGGCGACGACAACGGCTGGACGGCGAAGGGCTTTTCGCGCATCGGCGAGTCCTTCACCAAGAAGTACGACCAGTACTACCTCGCCGAGAACCGCCAGTACGTGTCGTACGACAAGACCCTTGAGGTCGGCCCGTACAACTTCGGCTTCTCCAAGTCCCGTCCGGACTGGGTGGAGCACTACGCGTACCAGACCGGTCTGATGGTCTGGCAGTGGGACACCTCGCAGAAGGACAACAACACCAGCGCCCACCCGGGCGAGGGCCTGATCCTTCCGGTGGACGCGCACGCCAAGCCGCTCAAGTGGGCGGACGGCACCCTGCTGCGGAACAAGATCCAGCCGTTCGACGCGCCCTTCAGCAAGTACGCGACCGACAAGTTCACGCTCCACAACGCGGACGTCGCGCTGAAGATCAAGTCCCAGAAGGGTGTCCCGGTCTTCGACGACCACAAGGGCACCTACTGGTACAAGGAGAACGGCACGGGAAGTGTCAAGGTCACTGACACCAACACCCAGATCAAGATCATCAAGCAGCCGAAGGATGGCTCGACGATCACGGTCCAGGTCGGTCCCTCCAAGAAGTAATTAGCATTTTCGCAGGTCAAACCATGATCGGCCGTCGCCCTCTAGCGGGCGGCGGCCGATCGTGTTTAGGTGCGTCGTGTGGATTTCTTATTGACACGGGGTCCGGCCAGGGGCCCCGTGCGACGCTTCACGGGGGTGTGACCAGCCATGTCCGCAGGAGGTTTCAGCAAGCTGCCGAACGGCAGCGTGGTGGTGGCCCTGACCCTGCCGAGCCCGTACGCGGGCGGCGGCAACGTCCGCATGATCGTCCTCGCCATGAACCGTGCGAGGGCGCTGACGCGGCTGCGGAACCTGGGTATGCGTGCCGTCTATCTCCGGGGCAACGCGGAGCCGCCCACGCCGGACGAGATCACGGCGGTGCTGCATCACCCTGACGGGTTGATATGGCGTGCGGCGCCGGACGCGGCTGCTGAGCTTTGGCATCCCATACGCGCCCTGAAGCGGCAGGCTCTGCAGGGGCAGAGACCCGGGCGGCCGGAGGCCAGCACCTCCGGGGTCTGATCTTCGCCTGCGGGGCCGGTGGGGGCTGGTCGCGCAGTTCCCCGCGCCCCCGACGGGGCCCTTGCGGGCCCCTTGCGCGGTTCCCCGCGCCCCCGACGGGGCCCTTGCGGGCCCCTTGCGCGGTTCCCCGTGCCCCTGACGGGGCCCCTGCGGGCCCCTCGT
>NZ_JBNNJZ010000892.1:0-2316 GCF_050270335.1 Streptomyces sp. NPDC059900 | reverse complement strand
GCCTTGAGCGCCTTGGTCGCCTCTGTGGGCACGGGAAGGATGCCTGTTGTGGCCAGATCCGTCACCGTGATCATTGGGCCCGCGCACACTTCATTGAGGAGGTCAGCCTGTGCTGGCTCTGCCCGCACGAGCAGGCCGAGGACGTTCAGCAACTCCAGCAGTTCCGTGGTCCATGAAGGAAGCCAGTATCGAGCGTACTCATGGTCCAGTTCGAGGCGTCGCTTGCCGGCGGGATTCCTTCGGCGGTAGCCAAACCACTTATCGAGAACGTTCATCCCGGATACTTCGTACTCTCTGACCGCGCGAGGCACCGGACTGATCCGTCCAGTGCCGACCCACAGGTCCTGCGTAACGGGGTCGTACGCCAGCTTCTCCGGCATGGCTTCCGCGTCGTCAGGAATCGCCGCTACGCAACGGGGGCGGTCGCGTGGCAGCAACACCCTGCCGTGCGGCCTTCCAGCTGATTCGTCGGCGTACCGCTCGCCGTAGGTGTGCAGCCACAGAAGACGTTGGCCGATGGTAACCGCCCGCTCCCACAGGCAATGGTCGGCTGTGAGGGGTACCCGCGCGCCTGGGACTTCAAGGTCCTCTCGGAACCGAGCCGTGTACTCCGAGTGAGAGGCGATCGCTGCGACGTATGCCAGCAAGTCTTCGGCGTCGACCCGTACTCCGAGCCGCCCAGAGAGCAAGGCAAGCAGACCGGGTGTGACGTTAGGCAGCGTACCGGTGGCGTTGCGGTAAAGAGGACGGGCGCAACCGCTGCGGTTGTTGAAATAGTGAATGTCGGGAATGAGTGCGCTGAAGACCAGTGCTGGCCCGTTGACCACCGGGTGGGCGTTCTGCTCAACGGTGTAGATCTGGCGGTCACTGCGGACTCGCCAAAGGTCCGCCCTGCCTCGCTCCATCAATCGGCTGTCCGGCAGCACATATTGGCGGTCGAATGACCGGAATCCGATGCGTACAGTTTGAGGGTTTGTCTTGTGCTCGGCCGCGAGGGGTATCCGCTCGTGAGATTCAACCCCTGGCAAGGGCGGGACACTGTCTGCAGGCGTGCGCTCACCGGAGCGTCCGAGCATCTCGGCGCGCCGCTCGGTATCCGCGGCGAGTAAGCGCTGCCACCGTCTTTGAAGCGTTCCCTTGTCCGGCGCATAGACCCACATGCGCCCGGGCGTGACGCCACGCGACGACCACGGCATCAGGTCTCTCAGCTGCGGGCAGGACTCCCACAGGTCGCTGCCGGGTGGCAGGAAGGCATCCGTCTTGCCTGTGGCGCACTCGCGCCATTCAGGGTCGTCGAGCCGGAGGGTCGTCAGGCGTTCGATCTTTTCGTCGCGACGTCCACCGACCTTGAGGTGTCTTACCTTCGCGGTCTGCGGCTCTGTCCGTGGTCTGGGGCTGTCGCGCCATCGTACGAAGATCGCGATGCTCAACTCCTGCGCGACCTCGGGGAAGATGCGGGTCGCAGCATCCGCACGGTGGCCCTCCGGGGACAGGTCGATGATCCATCCCTCGTCGGCGGTTTCGCGCAGATAGCGGCGCATTCCGGCGAAGGCTCGCCCCTTGAGCCATGCCTTGGGCGTGATCAGCGCGACCACACCGAATGGCGCGTCGTCGTGTGCGTCGAAGACCTTCCAGGTGGCCCAGCGCCAGAAGTAGACGTAGAGATTGGCGATCTTGGATTCGTATCTGCCGTTGCCAGGTTGTCGGAAGGCCCCCAGTGGGGCGGGGATGTCCGCCTCGGGCTCCCCGCGTTCCACCCACTTGCCGGCGCCCCGTTTCACGGCGTCGTGAGGCGGGTTGCCCATGACGACCATGACACGCTCGTCCCGCTTGACCTGGTTGGCCTGGCGGCGGGATTCTGCGAGCGCTCGGTAGGTGTGGGGGATCCAGTTGAACTCGGCTGTCGGGCTGTCCAGCGCATCAGCCACCAGCAGCCGGAGCCCCTGGGCGGGGGCCGCGGACCCGTACTGCTTGAGCATGGCGTGCATGCGCAGCTCTGCCACGGCGAACGGGCCGACCTGCATTTCGAAGCCGACTAGCCGACGCCCCACCATTTCTCGCAGGCGCGGGCCCACTGCGCCGGGGCCCTCTTCTTCGGTGATGGTTTCAGCGGCCAGCTCCAGTGCCGACAGGAGGAAGGTGCCGGTGCCCATGGCTGGGTCGACAAGGACCACATCGGGAGAAGCGTAGCCGGACGGGATCCGGAAACCCTCCCGCTTCAGGACGTCCTCGACGAGCCGGGCCATGGCCGAGACGATGCCGCGCGGTGTGTAGTACGAGCCTGTGCGTATCCGCAGTTCAGGATCGTAGATATGC
>NZ_JBNNJZ010000891.1:0-2320 GCF_050270335.1 Streptomyces sp. NPDC059900 | reverse complement strand
CTCGGCCACGGCGTCGGGCAGCAGTCCCACGCCCCACTGGGCGGCCTTGGCCAGCGGCGCGCCGTGCGCCTCCATGCCCACGGCGTCGATGACCGCGTCGGTGCCGCGCCCGTCGGTCAGGTCACGGATCGCGTCACCGATGTCCTTGCCGTACCGGCGCAGGTCGAAGGCCTTGACACCGTCGGCGTGGGCGCGGCTGAGCCGTTCCGGTACGAGGTCCACGCCCACCACGAGGCTTGCGCCGCGGTGCAGGGCGATGCGGGCGGCCATGGCCCCGATCGGGCCCAGGCCCAGGACCGTCACGGTGCCGCCGGGCGGAATGCCGGCGTACTCGACCGCCTGCCAGGCGGTGGGCAGCACGTCGGAGAGGAAGACGAACCGGTCGTCCGGCGGGCCGTCGGGCACCTTGATGGGCAGGGTGTTGCCGAACGGGACACGCAGCAGTTCGGCCTGGCCGCCGGGGACCTGGCCGTAGAGCTTGGTGTAGCCGAACAGCGAGGCGCCCGTGCCGCGCTCCTTGACCTGGGTGGTCTCGCACTGCGAGTGCAGGCCCCGGTCGCACATGTAGCAGTCACCGCAGGAGACGTTGAACGGAACGACCA
Source organism: Streptomyces sp. NPDC059900 (assembly GCF_050270335.1). Taxonomy (NCBI): domain Bacteria; kingdom Bacillati; phylum Actinomycetota; class Actinomycetes; order Kitasatosporales; family Streptomycetaceae; genus Streptomyces; species Streptomyces sp. NPDC059900. The sequence goes on along the minus strand of NZ_JBNNJZ010000891.1, from coordinate 1,718 downwards.
CGCGGTCTCCGGCGGACAGTGCGGTGACCTCGGAGCCGACCTCCTCGACGATGCCCATCGGCTCGTGCCCCAAGATGTCGCCGGGGTCGAGGTAGGGCCCGAGCACTTCGTACAGGTGCAGATCGGATCCGCATACGCCGGTGGACGTCACGCGCACGATGACATCGGTCGGCGCTTTGATCACCGGGTCGGGGACGGTCTCGACGCGGACGTCCCGCTTTCCTTGCCAGGTCAGTGCTCGCATGGGGTGCCTCCTTCTCGCGGCGGTGGGCCGGCGGGGTCATTCGTCGTCGTGGAGGGACTCCTGGGCACCCTCGTTCGGGCTGAGGGCGTCGCCCGCCTCCCCCTTCTCTTGCTGGTGCTTGCCGGGCGCCGGGTGCCCGGCCCGGCGGAATTGACTCCTCCGGGGCCGGGGATCTTCTTCGTCCGCGTGCGGCGTGCGCTAGCCCTGATTCCTTCTGTTTCACCAGGCGCCTCCCGGGGAACCCGGGCTGAAGTTCCGCGTGGACACGGCAAAAAAGCCGTGCACACGGCGGTAATCCGGCGACGCGGGGCGGATTTCGCCGCGCGTATGGAGTCCACCGACGCAAGGAGGCGTCATGGAGTCGTGGTGGCGGCGAGCCGCCTGTGCTGATGAAGATCCCGAGCTGTTCTTTCCGGTCGGCACGTCGGGCCCCGCTGAGGAGGACCTGATGGCCGCCAAGCGGGTGTGCCACAGCTGTCCGGTCATCGAACGGTGCCGGAACTGGGCACTGGAGACCGGGCAGGCCTCAGGGGTGTGGGGCGGACTGGGCGAGGACGAGCGCTCGCGGCGGCGGCGCAGGATCAAGAGGGCCGAAGCCCGCAGGGCTCTGGCCAGAACCTGACCCGGGGGCCGCGCTTGCGGCAGAGCACGTCGAGTTGCCGCCCCCTGCCGGGGTGGGGCTAGACGGCAGGTACGCGGGGCGGGACACGCCGCATGACCGGCTGCTGCACACGCCGTATGACCGCCCGCCGCCCGCACGTGAAGGCCCGCTGCCCGCACATGAAGACGTGAACCGGCGGGCTTTCGTACGGGACGCGCCCGTACGCGGCACGGGCGGGCCTGCGCCATGACCACTCCTCCGTCCGGCAATCCGGTGGCCCCCTGCGTCGGCTTCGCGCCGGTCACCGGTGAGGAGCCCCGGGGACTTCAACGTAGGCGGGTCGTGCGGACGCCGCCCGTTCAGCGGTGACGCACGGTCACCGCGAAGCGGGAGCGCCCTGCCGGACGGATCATGGCCGGATCACGGCTGGTCCGGGAGGCCGTACACCTGGTGCCACCCGGTACATTCGGCTGGCGCCGTCAAGTCGTGCCGTCGAGGTGGTGCGGTCAGGTAGTGCGGTCAGTCCTCGCCGCGCACCACGTTCCAGTCAGCGGCCCTCTCGGCGTCGGCGGGCCCGTCGTCGCCCGGGCGGATGCGCGCCGGGATACAGGTCCGGATGGTGCCTGCCGTCCTGCGGCCCGATGTCGTGGCCCATCGGCTGCTGCGCGTCGGTCCCCGCTCTCTCGTTCCGGTGCCTCCCACCATGACGAGTCCGGCCTCCTTCATCCTTCGCTGCGGCGTGCGACGGTCGCACTTCGCTTCACCCGCGGGTTCCACGATGTGCGGAAATAAACCTCGCCCGACCGGAATGCCGCCCGCTGCCGCAGGCCAACTCCGCGACAGTTTCTCCTCGTTGAGGACAAAGTATGGACG
>NZ_JBNNJZ010000890.1:0-2322 GCF_050270335.1 Streptomyces sp. NPDC059900 | reverse complement strand
GGACGCGATGTTCGAGTAGTGGGCGAAGACGTCGGGGCCGCCGCCGTCCTGCTCGATGAAGCCGAAGCCCTTTTCCGAGTTGAACCACTTAACGGTGCCGGTTGCCATGTCAATCTCCTCAACAGGGGCAGAGTAAGGAAAACCACGGAATTGTGGATTCCAAGCGCTGCAATGACCCCCATCACCGGAGAGACCGGAGAAAAACAATAATGCGCCCTCGGAGCATTCCCGTCAGGCGCACATAAAGTTCATGGGTACCAAAACTGCGACGCATAAGCCTAACACGGACGGGGGACTCCGCATCCCGGGGGCCCTCGTGCACCGTACGGGGCAGGGGCGCCCGGCGAGGCGCCCGGCGCCCTGTAACACCCCGGCAGGCACCTGCCGCACGCACCTTCCTTGTATCGGGGCACCCCGCTACCTTCGTCAACCAAACAATCGCTTGGTTGAGAGACGAGTGGCCATGGCGACCGCTACCGAGGAAGGCGGCCCGATGCGCATCCCCAGCACACGTACGGCGGCACGTTCGGCGGCTCGTACGGCAGCCGGAGTCGCGGTCTGCGCGCTCGCCCTGGGCGCCCTGCCCGCCGGGACGGCCCACGCCGGATCCGCCGCGGGCACCGCGTCCGAGCGCGGCGCGGCCCGCCACGCGGCCCCGCTCCACTCCCGCCCGGCATCCGACGGCGTACGCCTGGTACCGCTGCAAGGTGCCGTCAACGTCCGGGACCTGGGCGGCTACCGCACCTACGACGGCGAGCGGGTCCGCTACGGCCAGGTCTTCCGCGCCGACGCCCTGTCGAAGCTCACCGACGCCGACGTCACCACCCTGGCCGGGCTCGGCCTGAAGAAGGTGATCGACTTCCGGGTGCCCGCCGAGGTCCGGAGCGACGGGCCCGACCGGCTGCCCGCCGGGCTCGCCCCGACGTCCAGGCCCGTCAACGACAACGGCCTCTTCACCACGCTGATGACGGTCATCGGCTCCAGGGACCCGGTCAAGCAGGAGGAGATGCTGGGCAACGGCAAGGCGGAGGCCTTCATGCGCGACGTCTACCGCACCTTCGTCACCGACGCGTCGAACCGCTCGCAGTTCGCGACGACGCTGCGCGACATCGCCCGGGGCGGCAAGGGATCGCCGCTCCTCTACCACTGCACGGCGGGCAAGGACCGCACCGGCTGGACCAGCTATCTGCTGCTGCGCGCCGTCGGCATCCCCGGGTCCACCGCCACGGGCGACTTCCTGGCCTCCAACACCTACCGCGCCGCGTACGACGCGAAGGTGCGCGAGGGCCTGAAGCAAGGCGGCCTGATGCAGAACCCCGACCTGCTGATCCCGCTCCAGGAGGTCCGCACCGGCTATCTGGAGGCGGCACTGGCCGAGGCGGAGCGGCAGTACGGCAGCCTGGGCGGCTATCTGAGCAAGGGGCTCGGGCTCGATCCGCGGACGATTCTGGCGCTGCGGGACCGGATGGTCGGCCGTTGATCTCCTACGGGCTCGACGGCAAGGCCGTCCTGATCACCGGCGCGGGCCGCGGTCAGGGGGCCGCCGAGGCACGGCTCTTCGCCCAGGCCGGGGCGCGGGTCGTGGTCACGGACGTACGGGAGGAGGAGGGGCGGACCGTCGCCAAGTCCCTGGGCGATCAGGGCCTGTTCGTACGTCATGACGTCACGGACGCGGAGAGCTGGGCGGCGGCCGTGGCGGCCGGGGTGAGCGCCTTCGGCCGCCTGGACGCGCTCGTCAACAACGCCGCGCTGTGGCGGACGGCGTCCGTGGAGAACGAGACGTACGAGAACTTCGAGGCGCTGGTGCGGGTCAACCTGCTCGGGCCGTTCCTGGGGATCCAGGCGGTGCTGCCCGCGTTGCGCCGGGCGGGCGGGGGGTCGATCGTGAACGTCTCCTCCACGGCGGGGCTCGTGGGGATACGGGGGCATGCGGCGTACGGCTCCACGAAGTTCGGGCTGCGGGGGCTCACCCGGTCATCGGCGCTGGATCTCGCGGAGTACGGGGTCCGGGTCAACTCCGTGCACCCGGGGGCGATCGACACTCCGATGATCTCCGCGGCCTCCGCGGGGCGGGACTGGTCGCATCTGCCGCTGGGCAGGATGGGCCGCCCCGAGGAGGTCGGCGAGCTGATCCTGTTCCTCGCCTCGGAGGCGTCGTCGTACATCACGGGGGCGGAGTTCGCCGTGGACGGCGGGTCGACGACGGGGTAGGGGGCCCTGCGGGGCTCTCCCCAATCCCGCCCCTTCCCGAAACCATGGGGCTCCGCCCCCTGGACCCCCGAAAGATGTCCTCAAACGCCGGACGGGCTGGAATTTCCAGCC
>NZ_JBNNJZ010000889.1:0-2326 GCF_050270335.1 Streptomyces sp. NPDC059900 | reverse complement strand
GCTCAGCACTCAGACCTTACGGCCCTGGTCACCATCGCTGTCGCTGTCACTGTCATCGTCCAGCTCGAAGTCGTCCTCGTCGTAGTACTCCTCCACGCCCTCGTCCTCGTCCTCCTGGACGGGGGCGACGAAGACGACATCGGGCTGCGCGGCAGGCGCGGCGGGAGCCGCCTCCGCGACCGGCGCCTCGGCGGCCGCCTCCTGCGCGTCGTTCTGGAGGGCGTCGTTCTGGAGGGCGTCGACGAACTCCACGCCGTCGAGCTCGGCAAGGCGGTCCGACGCGTCGGTGCTGCCGTCCTTGTCGGACTCGATGACCTTCGCGAACCACTCGCGCGCCTCGTCCTCACGGCCCGCGGCGAGCAGCGCGTCGGCGTACGCGTACCGCAGCCGCGCGGTCCACGGCTGGACGGAGTTCGACGCCAGCTCGGGACCCTGGAGGGTCACGATGGCGGCATCGGTCTGCCCCAGGTCCTGACGGGCGCCGGCGGCGACGAGACGCATCTCGACCTGCCCCGGCTTGTCCAGCTTCTGCACCTCGGGCGCACCGGCCATGTCCAGCGCCTTCTCGGGACGGCCGAGACCGCGCTCGCAGTCCGCCATGACGGGCCAGAGCTCGACGCTGCCGGTCATCCGCCGGGCGGCCCGGAACTCGCCGAGCGCCTCGTTGTAGTTCTGCGTCGCGTACGCGGCGAAGCCCGCGGCCTCCCGTACGGCGGCGACGCGCGAGGCGAGCCGCAGCGCGATCCGTGAGTACGCATAGGCCTGCTCGGGGTCCTCGTCGATGAGGTTGGCGACCATCACCAGGTTCCTGGCGACGTCCTCCGCGAGTCCCTTGGGAAGGCTTTGCAGCTCCTGCTGTACGTCCTTGTCGATCTCGTGGCCCGTGACGTCATCGGGGATCGGCAGCCGCTTGATGGGCTCGCGGTCACGGTCGTCGCGCCCGCGGTAGCCGCCACGGTCGCCGTCACGCCGGTCGTCGCGCCCACGGAACCCGCCGGGCCGCCCACCACGGTCGTCGCGCCGCGGCCCGCGGTCGTCACGCCCGCCGCGGTAACCGCCACCGCGGTTGTCGTCACGACGGAACCCGCCGCGGTCATCACGCCGGTCGCCACCACGGTCATCGCGACGGAACCCACCGCGGTCACCGCCGCGGTCGTCACGGCGGAAGCCACCACGGTCGCCGCCACCACGGTTGTCATCACGACGGTCATCACGCTGGAAGGCGGGACGGTCGCCACCACGGGGCCGGTCGTCACGACGATCGTCGCGACGGAACCCACCGCGGTCACCGCCGCGGTCGTCACGGCGATCGTCACGGCGGAAGCCACCACGGTTGTCATCACGACGGTCATCGCGCCGGTCGTCGCGGCGGAACGAGGGACGATCCCCGTCACGGCGGAACCCGGGACGGTCTCCGCCGCCACGGTTGTCGTCACGGCGGAACCCGCCGCGGTCGCCGCCGCCACGGTTGTCATCGCGACGGAACCCGCCACGGTCACCACCGCGGTCATCGCGGCGCGGGGCACCCGAGGTCGAGCGGTCGTCGCGGCGGAACTGGGGACGGTCACCGTCACGCCGGTCGTCGCGGCGCGGGGCACCCGAGGTCGAGCGGTCATCACGGCGGAACGGGGGACGCCCACCGCCGGAGCGGTCATCGCGGCCACGGTAGCCACCACGGTCACCGCCGCCACGGTTGTCATCGCGACGGAACCCGCCACGGTCACCACCGCGGTCATCGCGCCGGTCGTCACGACGGAACGAGGGACGGTCACCGCCGCGGTCGTCGCGACGCGGGGCACCGGAGGTCGAGCGGTCATCACGGCGGAACCCGCCGCGGTCGCCGCCACCACGGTTGTCATCACGACGGTCATCGCGGCGGAAGCCACCGCGCTCCCCACCCCGGTCGTCACGACGCGGGGCGCCCCGGTCACGGTCGTCCCGGCGGGGGCCACCGGAGGTGGAGCGGTCGTCGCGACGGAACGGGGGACGCCCACCGCCGCTGCGGTCGTCGCGACGGGGTGCGCCGCCACGGTATCCGCCCCGGTCGCCACCGTCCCGGCCGCGCTGGCCGCGCTCCGGTCGCTCGTCGGGAGAGTTGGTGGACATCGGTGACTCCTCGTCTTCGGTACCGCAGTCATTCTCGCGCAGCCGGGTAGCCGGCGCGCTTCGACAAAAACAAAAGGACCCCTGGTCCCAGCGTGGACGCTGGGACCAGGGGTCCTCCAAAGATTGTTCGGCGGCGTCCTACTCTCCCACAGGGGCCCCCCTGCAGTACCATCGGCGCTATGAGGCTTAGCTTCCGGGTTCGGAATGTAACCGGGCGTTT
>NZ_JBNNJZ010000888.1:0-2335 GCF_050270335.1 Streptomyces sp. NPDC059900 | reverse complement strand
GGGCTTGACCATCGACTATCGGGCCGGGACGGGGCAAACGCTGACCGCTGTCGCCACTGACCTCCCCGTACGGCCGACGCGCGGCCAACCGGATTCTTCTCCCCGACGAACGCGTCCTGACCGTGGGAACTTAGTAAGCCCCGGCGACGCGGGCGACGGCCCTGCTCTCGCCGTGGCCGCGGGAGTGAGTTTTCCCTCCTGGAGGCGGACGTTGCTGCCGTTGCGTCAGGGTGCGCCGGAATCGCCTCGAACCGGGGTCGGCGCGGCCCGTTGCCCCGCCCGTGCACGCAAGCCAGGCCAGGGAACAGCCGGGCAGAAGGCACCAGCTGAAGACCTGCACGCCCCCGGACGCATGACGTAGGCGTCCGTCGGCGCAACCTCTCGGCAGCTGGGCAGTCTTACTTCCCGGGGTGCACATGACGGCAGACCATCAGATTGCCTTCTTCCTGCGGGAACTGCAGAGGGGCGATACCTGGCGACGGGCAGCAGCAGCGAAAGGGCTCGGCAAGCTCGGCGGCGCCGAGCACGCCGCGCCTTTGCTGCGGGCAGCGGCCGACCCCGCACCCGAGGTGCGGGAAGGCGCGGCGGTCGGCCTGGGCAGGCTGGGGGTCCCCGCAGCCGGGGCGCAGATTCTGCCCGCGCTGATGGACGACGTCGATCCGTGGGTGCGCCGGCAGGCGTCTCTCGCCTCGATCCGGCTGGGGCTGCGCGATCGCAAGGTCGTTGATGCCTATGGCCGGCTGCTCAGTGATCCGGACTATCACCTGCGGATCAATGCCTTGGAGGCGTTGCGGGAGCTGGGCGTGCCCGGCGATGTTCCTGCGCTCGTGCGGTTGCTGGGCGATCCGGACACCGGTGTCTGGGGCCTGGCGCGGGCCATGATCTTCGAGGTCAGGAAGGCCCCGGACGTCGATGCGGAGGTGGTCCGCGCGGCACAGTGGGGTGCGGATGCCGCCCGCGAGCACGCCCTGTTGATGCTGTCGGACGAGCACACCGACCGGCTGCTGCCATCGCTGCTGAAAGATCTGGCGGGTGGGCCTTCGGTCGAGGTGCGCTGCGCCGTGGCGTTCCGGCTGGCGCATGTGAAGCGCCGCGAGACGCGGGATGCGCTGTTCGCGGTCCTGGCGGCGGAGCAGGATGCGGCGGTGGCGGTACAACTGCTCTTCCTGCTGGGGCGATCGGGGGATGAACGGCTGCTGGGTCCGGCCTCGCGCTGGCTGAGCGATGAGCGGGCGGGGCCCGCGGCCGCCACTGCCCTGGGGGCCGTCGGCGGCAAGACCGCCACGCGGCTCCTGCGGGCTCAGCTCACCGGACCGGCCACGGAGGCCGGCACGCTCGCGGCAGCAGCAAGGGCCTACGGCGCTATGGGCAGATGGGACGCTGTGTGGCTGCTGCTTCCGCTCCTGGACCATGACACGCCCGAGGTGTACGAAGGGGCGTTGCGCGGCCTGGACGACCTGGCGGACACCGGGTTCCGGCCATGGGAACGCGCGGCGGTCGCCCGCGCCCTGGTGGCCCGCCTCGGCGCCGGTGCCACCTTGGTCGGGGTGACCGCCAGGGTCCTTACGGGTCTGGCGGAAGCCCTGCCCGGCCTGCGGGCGCTGGTGGACCGCACCAGCGCCCCTCTTGTCCGGGCCGCCGCGCTCTCGCTCCTGGACCCGCACAATGCGACGGACGCCGGCACCCCGCACGATCTGCCGCTGTTCGTACGGCATTTGGACGACGCCGATTGGTGGGTGCACCAGGCTGCCGCGGAGGGGATCGCCCACTGGGTGGAGGAGATGGGCGTGCTCCCGCCGGGAGAGGAGCAGCTGCGCGAGCGGCTCACCGCGCTGGCCTCCGAGCCATTCGATTCCGTCCGCGAGGCGGCGGCCGAAGCGCTGCGTGCCCTGGACGCCTGCCGGAACAACTGACGCGGCAGGGGCGGCAACGGCAACTTGGCCAGCTGTCACGGCGCTGGCGGCGGGGGCGGCCGGGGCGAGCCCGGCCGCGCCGGAAGGATGCGGTCTGCGCCGCAGATCCCCCGAACACCATCCCGGACAAGGCTGTCCGCCCAGGTCAGAGCCGTAGCGCTGTCCGGGACAACCCGACGCCCTTGTCGCACCTCGGTCCGGGAGATGAATCTTGGTGCCGCCTGCTCGACGAGCGGCTCCGTCGCCCCAGCGCGTGCTTGGTGACGTGACATCTCTCAGGCCGGTGTCGGCGCACACCGGTCCTCCCGGAAGAAGGTTTCATGAAGTCATATAGCTGGCGCAGGACTGCCGTTGCAGCCGCCGGGCTCGCTCTGTCCGGTGTCCTGATGGGCGCGGGAACGGCGGCGGCCGCACCCGTGCCC
>NZ_JBNNJZ010000887.1:0-2351 GCF_050270335.1 Streptomyces sp. NPDC059900 | reverse complement strand
CTCCTGGAGTGTGGGAGGTGCGCGAAGGGCATCGGTCTCAACTGGCGTGCAGGCAGCGGCACTTGCACGACCGGAGCCCTGCGCCATGTGATGCGTAACGTAGTAATGTGAAATTGCACTGACAACCCCTCAGGCGCCGGCAACTCACAACTCCCTTGCGGCGCGGCCCCGTTCGCCCTGCCCGGGGCGCATCGAACGCGCCCCGGACACCGGGGCGCCGGCCCGGTGACCTTGTACGCTGGTGAACCACTCGGGGCGGGCGCGCGGGCCACGGCCTGCCGGCCACGAAGGGAACACCACCATGGGGCACCTCACACAGCGCACCCTCGTCACTCCCCGGGAGCGGCTGCGCGACCAGGTCGCCCACCACCTGCGGGCGGCGCTGATATCCGGCGAACTGCGGCCCGGCCAGGTCTACTCGGCGCCCGTGCTCGCCGAGGACTTCGGGATCTCCGCGACGCCCGTGCGCGAGGCGATGCTCGACCTGGCCCGCGAGGGCCTGGTGGAACCGGTCCGCAACAAGGGCTTCCGCGTCACCGAGGTCAACGAACGCGATCTCGACCAGTACACCGAGATCCGCACCCTCATCGAAGTCCCCATGGTCGGCCGCATCACCCGGTCCGCCGCACGCGCGGACCTGGAGCGCCTGCGCCCCGTGGCCGAGGAGATCGTGCGTGCGGCCCGCGACCACGACCTCATCGGCTATCTGGAGGCCGACCGGCAGTTCCACCTCTCCCTGCTGGCGCTCGGCGGCAACGACCGGCTCGTGGAAACCGTCGGCGACCTGCGCAAGCGCTCGCGGCTGTACGGCCTGACGGCGCTGGACGAGCGCGGACGCCTGATCCCGTCGGCGCAGGAGCACATCGAGCTGCTCGACCTGATGGTGGCCGGTGACGCCGAAGGGGCGGAAGCGTGCATGACCCGCCATCTCGGGCATGTCCGCTCGCTCTGGGCGCGCGGCGACAAGGAGTAGGGCACGGAGCAGGACGCCGTACGACCGGCAGGGTCCTACTCGCCGGTTCGTTTGATTCTTCAACGCACTGCGACATTCATTGACGCGAACCGTTCACATCTTTATGGTCGCCTCACCTTCCCCGGCGATCCCGCAACGGAGAACAATGAGGTCCCTCCCCCGCACGGCCCGGTTCGTCGCACCCTTCCTCGTGGGTGCGCTTGCCGCGACCGTTCCCCCCACCGCGGCGGCCGGCACCGCGCCACCGAGCACCCAGCGCCCGACGACGCCCGCGCCCTTCGGTGACGGCTGGACGATGACGTCCACCCGCATCGACCCGAAGGACACCTACCACGCCTTCGTCGGCAACGGCTATCTCGGCCAGCGCGTCGCCCCCAACGGAAGCGGCTACACCGCCTCCGAAGCCAAGACCGGATGGCCGCTGTTCACCCCCCGCTACGACGGTTCCTTCGTCTCCGGCCTCTATGCCCACACCCCGGACACCACCGAGAACCGCCAGGTCGCCGCGGCCATCCCCACCTGGTCGCCGCTCACCGTCTCCACCGGCGGAGAGGAATCCGAGACCTTCACCTCCGCCACACCGGCCTCCCGCATCTCGCACTACCGCCAGAGCCTCGACCTGCGCCGCGGCCTGGTGCGCACCGAACTCACCTGGACGGCGAAGGACGGCCGCGCCACCGACCTCGTCTACGACGTCCTGGCGGACCGCGCCAACCCCCACGTCGGCGCCGTGCGCCTGCGCATGACCCCGCACTGGGACGGCCGCGCGAAGGTCACCGACCGCATCGACGGACGCGGCGCGCGACGCGTCACCCCCGCCGCCGGCGCCGCCCGCTCCGGGCACCGGACCATGACCGTGGGGTTCCGCACCCAGGGTACGAAGACCGAAGGCACCGTCGCGTCGACACTCCGCGCAGGGCACGGAGTGCGTACAGGAAATGAACAAGCCTCCGCTCCTGCCCGCAAGTTGAGCGCCCATCAGTCCGTCGGTGTGCCCGTCCGGTCCGGACAGAGCTACGAGCTCACCAAGTACGTGGGCGTCGACACCGCGCTGACCTCCCGCTCCCCCGAGCGCGACGCCGTGGCGGCCTCACGGCAGGCGGCGGAACGCGGCTGGGGCGCGCTGTTCCGCGGACACACCGCCGCCTGGCGCAAGCTGTGGCGCAGCGACATCGAGGTGGCGGGACAGGGCAAACACCAGCGCGACCTGCAGTCGTGGGCGCGATCCGCCCAGTACGGGCTGCTCTCCAGCACCCGCACCGGCTCGTCCAACAGCATCTCCCCCACCGGACTGAGCAGCGACAACTACGCCGGTCTTGTCTTCTGGGACGCGGAGACCTGGATGTACCCGGCGCTGCTCGCCGCCCACCCCAACCTC
>NZ_JBNNJZ010000886.1:0-2362 GCF_050270335.1 Streptomyces sp. NPDC059900 | reverse complement strand
CCGTTGCGGCGCATACGGGTCGCCAGGTGGTCCAGGCGGAAGAGGCTCTCCAGCTGGTCCGGGTCGGCCTCGTTGTTCTCCAGGTCGGTGATGAGGGTCAGCTGGCCCTCGATCAGGGACTGGTTGCGGCGCGAGAGGTTGGTGAAGATCGCGTTGATGTTGCCGCGGAGCAGTGCCTGCTCGGCGGCGAGCCGGACGGCCTCGCGGTGCACCTGGTCGAAGGCGCGGGCGACCTCGCCGATCTCGTCCGTGGAGGAGATCGGGATGGGCTGTACGCGGGTGTCGACGCGTCCGGGGTCGGTGCGCGAGAGCTGGTCGACCAGCATCGGAAGGCGCTGCTCGGCGATGCCGAAGGCTGCCGTACGCAGCTGGCGCATCGAGCGGGACATCTGGCGGGCCATGAGCCCGGCCAGGATGAAGGCGGCAAGCAGCGCGACCACGACGATGGCGCCGTTGATGTACGCGGTGCGCTGGGCGTTGGCGGCGATGTCCGACGCCTCGCTCACGGCCTTGTCGGCGAGGTCCGACTCGATGGTGCGGTACGCGTCGAACTTGGCGGTGGTGGTGGCCCACCAGGTCTCGGGCGTGATGCCCTTGCCCGCGAGGGCGACCCGGGCGCTGGGCTGCGTGCTCTCCAGCTGCGCCATGGCGGCGACCATGGCCTCCGGCGACGGCGGCGGCACGAAGGTCTCGCCCTTGGCCTTCGCGGCGGCCGCGGCCTGCTTGGCCTGCTTCTCGCCGTCGGCCTTCAGCTTCTTCTTCGCGGCTTCGAGCTTGGCGACGTCCTCGGGGGTGCCGCCGCCCGTGTACTCCTCGATGGCGATGCCCTCGAGGTAGGCGTACGAGGAGAGGGCCACGCGCTGCTTGGCGAGGCTGGAGGCGGTGGGGCCGGGCTTGACGAGCAGGTGCGTACCGATGGAGCGCTCGAGGGAGAGCGCGGCCTTGGTCAGCGAGATCGCGTAGACGGTGCGGCCGTAGCTGGTGATGTTTCCGGTGCCCAGACCGAGTTCGTTGGCGAACTCCATCAGGGGGTGCTGGATGGCGACGTAGCCCTCTTCGGTCTGCGCGCCGGAGAGCTTGGAGGTGTAGGCGGCCGCACGCAGGGACTGCAGGCCGGGCTCCACCTTGTGGAAGCCGTCGAGGCGGCGCTCGAGGCCTTCCTTCTGCGGCATGTTCTCGGCGGCGGCGTCAAACTCGGTCTTGGCCTCGTCGGTGGCCTTGCGGGCCTTCACGACGACCGGGTCGTTCTTCTTGCCGCGCAGGAGGGGGGCGGCGGTGAGGTCGCGCTCCTCGATGAGGCGGTTGCCGTAGTTCAGCGAGGCCTGCACGAGGCGGGCCGTGTTCTCGGCGTCCTGGGCTTCGCTCCAGGTGTCGATCGACGCCTTGACCTGGAAGCCGCCCATGACGAGGCCGACGAGCACGGGTATGAGGAGAATCGCGTTCAGGCGGGTCGGCACGCGCCAGTTGCGCGGGGACATTCTGCCGCCGGAGGGCGCCGGCGTTTCCATGCCCTGCACATCGGCGGGGGACGCCGCTGTGCGCGGCGGCGGGGTGAAGTTGCCCCGCGTGTCCCGCGTCTGCGGCGGTGCGGGGCTCGTCTTGCTTCGCCTCACTCGACCAACAACCTCTCGGCGGCGGGACCTGCTCCGGTCCCGCTGTCGTCTCCAAGGCCCGTGCTACTGGGCAGTTCAGCGCATTCCAGCACGTCAGGCGGTCCTCTACCAAACAGTGAGAAGCGCTTGTTCCGAGTGGTGTGAGCCTCAGATAAAACGGTCAAATAGAGCGAGCCCCGCCAAAAGGCGGGGCTCTCGTGCGCGCAGCGACACCGGATGACCGCGACGCGTGTCGGCGCCCGGCGAATTCTCTGTCGAAACGTTATGAACAGAGCGGTCATCCGTGTCAAAAGACACAGGCCGCTCTGTTGAATCTACGGCAACTGCCGTACTCCCTCGTCTACTTGAGTCGTGCCATAAGTGCGTGTTCGACCAGCGTGATCAGGCCACTCTTTGCGTCCGCACGGTGTCGTGCGTCGGTGGTGATGATCGGCGTGTTGGGGCCGATCTGGAGAGCTTCGCGCACTTCATCGGGGGTGTACGGCTGGTGGCCGTCGAATCCGTTGAGCGCGATGACGAAGGGCAGTCCGCTGTTCTCGAAGTAGTCGACGGCCGGAAAGCAGTCGGCGAGACGGCGGGTGTCCACGAGCACGACGGCGCCGATCGCGCCGCGTACGAGGTCGTCCCACATGAACCAGAAGCGGTCCTGTCCCGGAGTACCGAAGAGGTACAGGATCAGGTCCTGGTCCAGGGTGATGCGGCCGAAGTCCATGGCCACCGTGGTGGTGGTCTTGTCCCCGGTGTGGGTG
>NZ_JBNNJZ010000885.1:0-2362 GCF_050270335.1 Streptomyces sp. NPDC059900 | reverse complement strand
CTTCACGCCCTCTTGAGGAGGACAGTTCAGTGAATCACCCCGACGAGAACCACGAGTTCTTCGCACGACTCGAAGCCGACATGAACGCCGACCGCACCGGCGAGGTGGTCGACCTCGACAAGGCGCGCAGCGCCCGCGCCGGGTCGCCCGACCGGACGGGAGTCGAGTCGGCCGACTCGACCGCCGACGAGTCGATCGTGCCCACCGCCGACCCGTCGGCCGACGAAGACGACGAGGAGTCGGGCGACTCCACGCCGCCGCGCCCGGCCGACCCGTCGACCCTGCCGGGCCCCGGCATCACCACCTACAAGCGCAAGCCGATCCTGCCGTCCTGGCTGAAGTCCAAGCCCGGATTCATCTCCACCGCGCAGCGCGCCACCGGCAACGCCTTCTACGCCACGGCGTTCCACGGCATCCGCACCCCCTGGTACGTGATGCGGCTGTCCATGGACGCCCCCACGGGCGCCGCCCGGCTGATCAAGCAGACCAACCGGTGGGTGTGGGACGCCGAAGCCGCCCCGCTGCGCACCTACGAGGTGGAGCACGAGAACACCGGCGAGTACCTGAAGCTGTCCCGCCAGCGCGATCGCCGCGTGCGACTGCGCATGGTGGTCATGGCTATCGCAGGGCTGGTCGGCGTGCCGCTGGCGATGGCCGCCTATGTGCTGGCGCCCGGCTGGCTGGTGCTGTTCGCCTCCGCTGCCGTGCTGGCCGCCGGGTTCAAGGGCGGCAAGGCCGAGGAGCCCGTGATCGGACGGGCCGTCTTGAAGACCGAGTTGGAGAAGCTGACCACCTCGATCGTGCTGCGCGCCCTGGACAACATCGGCAACCCGAAGCTGAACGCCGCCATCAAGAAGGGCGGCGACATGAACGGAATGCGGTTCACCTCCGAGATCACCAGGGACGGGCCCGGCTACCGCGCCGACCTCGACCTGCCTTGGGGCGTCACCCCGGAGGACATCATGGAGGCGCGCAAGTCGCTCGCCTCCGGCCTGCGGCGCAAGGTCGGCTGCGTGTGGCCGTCCGCCGATCCGACCGAGCACGAAGGACGGCTCGTGCTGTGGGTCGGGGACAAGCCGATGAACGAGACGACCAAACCGGCCTGGCCGCTGCTGAAGTCGGGCAGCGTCGACCTGTTCAAGCCGGTCGTGTTCGGCAACGACCAGCGCATGGGCGACGTGTCCGTCACCCTGATGTTCGCCTCCGTCATCGTCGGGTCCATCCCGCGCATGGGCAAGACGTTCCTGATGCGGCTGTTCCTGCTCATCGCCGCCCTCGACCCGCGTGCGGAAGTCCACGCGTTCGACTTCAAGGGCACCGGCGACTTCGGCGCCCTCGAACCCGTCTGCCACCGCTACCGCGCGGGCGACGAGGACGAGGACATCGAATACGTCCTGCACGCCCTGCGCGAGCTGCGCACCGAGCTGCGGCGCCGGGCGAAGGTCATCAAGTCGCTGCCGCGCTCGCGGTGCCCGGAGTCGAAGGTGACCCCGGAGCTGGCGAACGACAAGAGCCTTCGCCTGCACCCGATCGTGGCCGGGTTCGACGAGTGCCAGGTGCCCTTCGAGCACGAGAAGTACGGCGCGGAGATCGAGGAGATCTGCACCGACCTGGGCAAGCGCGGCCCTGCGCTGGGGATGACGATGCTGTTCGGCACACAGCGCCCGGACGCGAAGTCGCTGCCCACCGGCATCAGCTCGAACGCGGTGCTGCGGTTCTGCCTCAAGGTCATGGCGCAGCCGGCCAATGACATGGTGCTGGGCACCTCGATGTACAAGGCCGGGTACCGGGCCACGATGTTCTCCCGGACCGACCGCGGTATCTGCTGGATGGCCGGTGAGGGAGACGACCCGCGCATCGTCGCCTCCGCGTTCGTGGACGCGGTCGGCGCCGAGCAGGTCGTGGCCCGCGCCCGCGCCATGCGCGAGGAGTACGGCAACGTCACCGGGCACGCCGTCGGCCAGCTCCCCGAGACTGAGGAAGCCGCCTTCGACCTGCTGGCCGACGTGCTGAAGGTCGTGGCCGTCGACGAGGACAAGGTGTGGAACGAGAAGGTCGCCACCCGCCTCGCCGACCTGCGCCCCGACGTCTACAGCGGCTGGAAAGCCGAGACGGTCGCCAAGAACCTGCGCCCGCACGGCATCACGGTGCAGGACGTCTGGGCCACCAGCGACAAGGGCAAGGGCACCACCCGGCGCGGTATCGCCCGTGCCGACATCCTCACCGCCATCACCGAGCGTGACGGAAAGCCCGGCAAGGGCTGACGCGGACCGCTGCTAGGTCTAGCACCCCACCGGTGCTAGACCTAGCAGCCCCGCTAGCACCCCATTCCCTATCTGATCAGGGAACTCGTATCTAGCAC
>NZ_JBNNJZ010000884.1:0-2363 GCF_050270335.1 Streptomyces sp. NPDC059900 | reverse complement strand
CTAGTGCACTGGCCGCACAAGTCCGCAGCTCAGAGGCGGTAGTTGGGCAGGCGCACTAGGTCCCTGTTTGCGGCGTACGCTCCGGACCCGATTCCGTACCGGGCATGAAGAACACATCCGGCACACCCGGCCCCCGCGCGGGCCGCAGGGAATGGTCCGCCCTCTGCGTCCTGATGCTGCCCCTGATGCTGGTCTCGATGGACGTCTCGGTCCTCTACTTCGCCATCCCCTACGTCAGCCAGGACCTCGCACCGAGCGCCACGCAGCAGCTGTGGATCCTCGACATGTACGGCTTCGTCCTGGCCGGGCTGCTCATCACCATGGGCGCCCTCGGCGACCGCATCGGCCGGCGCTCGCTGCTGCTCGCGGGCGCCGCGGTCTTCGGCGCGGCCTCGGTCGCCGCCGCGTACGCCCAGTCGGCCGAACTGCTCATCGCCGTACGGGCGTTGCTGGGGCTCGGCGGCGCCGCCCTGATGCCCTCGACGCTCGCCCTGATCCGCAACCTCTTCCTCGACGAGAAGCAGCGCGGCAGGGCCGTGACCGTGTGGACGGCCGTCATGACCGCGGGCATCTCCCTCGGCCCGGTCGTCAGCGGTCTGCTCCTGGAACACTTCTGGTGGGGTTCGGTCTTCCTGATCAATCTGCCCGCGATGGTGCTGCTGCTCGTCCTGGTCCCCTTCCTGGTACCGGACTTCAAGGCACCGCAGCAGGGCCGCTTCGACCTGCTGAGCGCGGCCCTCTCCCTCACCGCCCTGCTCCCTCTCATCTACGGCATCAAGGAGCTGGCCCAGCACGGCTACGCACCGCTGCCCGCACTCGGCGTCACCTCGGGACTGGCGCTCGGCTATGCCTTCGTACGCCGCCAGAAGCGCTCGGCGCACCCGGTGATCGACCTCGGCCTGCTGGGTCAGCGTGCCTTCGGCGGCCCGCTGTTCGCCAACATGCTCGCCATGTTCGCCACCGTGGGCATGGCCGTCTTCCTCACCCAGTACTTGCAGTCCGTCCTCGGCAAGAGCCCTTTCGAGGCCGCCCTGTGGAGCCTGGTGCCGGGCGCGAGCCTGATCGTCATGGCGCCGGTCTCGGCGGTGCTCGCCCAGCGCGTCGACCGGGCGTATGTCATGGGCGGGGGATTCCTGCTCTCCGCTCTCGGCTTCCTCTGGCTGACGCAGGTGCGGACCGACTCGGCCCTGTGGACCACGCTGACCGCCGGCGCGGTCTATGCGGGTGGTCTGATCGCCGCCATGACGCTCGCCAACGAACTCGCCATCGGGGCCGCGCCGCCGGAGCGCGCGGGCTCGGCCGCGGCCGTCCTGGAGTCGGGCCAGGAGCTGGGCGGCGCCCTGGGCATGGCGATCCTCGGCTCCGTGGGCGCGGCGGTCTACAGCCGCGACATGGCCGACGCCCTCCCAGCGGGCGTTCCGCACGCCGACGCGGTCCGCGAAACCCTGGGCGGCGCGACCAGCGTGGCCGCGCAGCTTCCCTCCCGTACGGCGGACACCGTGCTGGCGGCCGCGCGGGAAGCCTTCACCCACGGGATGGGCTTCGCCGCACTGGGCGCCGCGATCGTCATGGCCGCCGCGGGCCTCTTCTCCGTCGGCTGGCTGCGCGGAGCGGGCAGGACCGCGCCCCCGGCCGCGCCGCTTGCCGATCCTGCCCCCGCGGAACCGGCGGCCCGGGGGCTCTAGGCCGGCCGTCGCCGTACGGCGTCGGCGATGACGGCCGTCACGAACTTGCTGACGGCTGCCGCGCCCGGCGGGCCGGGGTCGCGGTCCGCGAACAGGAGATGCCCGCCCCCGACCAGGGAGAGGGTGAGCGAGTCGATGTCGGCGTCGGCCGCGATGCGGCCCTGTTCCCGCTCGTCGGTCAGGTAGGCCGAGATCGCGTTCGTGGCCTGGGCCAGGATCTCGATGCCGCCGCCGGGCCTGGCGTGCCGCAGCCGAGCGCGCAGTTCGTCCCGGAAGGTGATCAGCGGGATGATCGCCACCGGAACCGGCCCGAACAGGGAGGTCAGCGCGCCGGTGAGGTTGTCGGCCACCGTGCCGCTGCCCGCGGAGCCGCGCAGCGCACTCGCCTGCGTTTCGAGCTGCGCGGCCCGGTCGAGCACGAGGTCGGCCAGGAAGGCGTCGAAGTCGGCGAAGTGCCGGTGCAGGACGCCCTTGGCGCAGCCCGCCTCGTCGGTGACGGCCCGGCTGGTCAGCCCGTTCGGTCCGTCCCGCAGCAGCACGCGCTCGGCGGCGTCGAACAGTTGCTGCCGCGCGTCGCGAAGGTGCACCCCGGTCGGCATTCAGCTCGTCCTCTCGTGCGGCGGCCCGCCCTCACTCGTTGTCGAGTGGGCATGTGCCCACTAAGGTGGGCGCATGCCC
>NZ_JBNNJZ010000883.1:0-2372 GCF_050270335.1 Streptomyces sp. NPDC059900 | reverse complement strand
AGGTAGCGCTGGACGGAGATGAAGTAGGGCAGCTTGCCCAGCTCGAACTGAGCCCGCCCCAGTTCCGGGAAGCGCGGCAGTTCGGCGATGACGATGCGGAAGAGGGCCGCCATCGCGGGCCGGCCGATCAGGTCGGCGTACTGGCGGCCGATCGCGCTCAGGCCGGCGCCCAGGTCACCTGACTGTGCCGCGGGCGCCGCCGGGTCCGGACCGCCCTTCCAGTACTCGGTGACGATGGCTTCGAAGAGCGCCGCCTTGGTGGGGAACTGCTTGAACAGCGTGGACTTCGAGACGGCTGCTTCCTGCGCGATCTTCGCCAGCGAGGTCCCGTCATAGCCCCGTTCCAGGAACAGCCTCGTGGCCGCTGCGGTGATCGCCTCGCGCTTGCGCTGGGCGAGTTGCTGATGGTGCGCGGAGAGTCCTGCGGTCATGGGCCCAGTATGACCCATTGCGAGGCGAGTCACTTGACTCGCCACTGTGCGGATGCTTACGTGGAAAGGGAGGCGAGTCGCACGACTCGCATCCGGCCGGCGGGAGCACTCCCCGCCGGCGTCCTTCCGTTCCCGCAGGGAGAAGCACTCATGGAGCCAGGCAAGATCGCATTGGTGACCGGCGGCAATCGCGGGCTGGGCCGGGCCACGGCCCAGGCGCTGGCCCGGCACGGGCTGCGCGTCATCGTCACCTACCGCGGCGACGCGCAGGAGGCCGAGGAGACGGTCAAGAGCGTCCAGGAAACCGGCGCCGCGGCCGCCGCACTGCGGCTGGACATCAGCGACGTGGCCTCCTTTCCCGCCTTCGTCTCCCACCTGGCCGCGCAGCTGGAGCGCTGGGACGCGACCCGGCTGGACGTCCTGGTCAACAACGCCGGGATCGGGCTGTTCGGACCGCTGGAAGCGGTCACGGCCGACGACTACGACGCGGTGATGGACACCAATGTGCGCGGCACGTTCTTCCTCATCCAGGCGCTCGCGCCCGTGCTGGCCGACGGGGGGCGGATCATCAACGTCTCCTCCTCCCTCAGCCGCCACACCAGTGCCGGCACCTCGGTCTACTCGGTCTCCAAGGCGGCCGTCGAGGTCCTCAGCCGGACCCTGGCCGCGGAACTGGGGGCGCGCAGGATCCGCGTCAACGCCATCGCGCCGGGGCCCACCGCCACCGACTTCAACGGCGGCGCCATGCGGGACGACGCGCACATGCGCGAGGCCCTGGGCGCGCAGACCGCGCTCGGCCGCGTCGGCGAACCGCAGGAGATCGGCGACGCGATTGCCGCGCTCGCCTCCGAGGACCTGCGATGGGTCACCGCCCAGCGCCTCGAGGTGTCCGGCGGCGCCCTGCTGTAGGAACCCTCGCCCACACCGTGTGCCCCGCCCCATACCTGGCAGGACCGGGAGATGTATCAGACGCGGTCCGCCCCGCGGGCCCGGTGGGCGGCATGGCAAGCCTCGTCGCCGCCGCTCTCGGCCATCCAGTTCGCAGTCGTTTGCTCGCAGAAGCCGAGCAGCCGACTGAAGACGAACGCGGGAAGCTCAATGGGGCCACCGCAGGCAACGCCCCTGCTCCAGCGCAGCGGCCAGCTCGCCCGGCCAGTCCGCGAGCAGCCACCGATCCGAGCCGGATGGGTAGGGGTCGTCCCCACCGTCGGCACTCGCTGGCGGCCGCAGCAACGCTGGTGAAACCTCTGCGCCGCGCTACCGATCCGGCTTCACGGCCGGCAAGCGATGCGCATCGCCGAGGAACTGCGCGCGAAGGGCGGGAGGAGGAAACACAACGCCAACTGCGGCCCCGATGGCCGATGGCATCTGAATCTCCGCCTGATCCGGAATCGGACCACAGAGTCCCCGGCATCACCCGCTCGGTGCACCGACCTACGCCGGCGATCGCATCGTCCTCAGCTCGCCTGGCGAC
Source organism: Streptomyces sp. NPDC059900 (assembly GCF_050270335.1). Lineage (NCBI taxonomy): Bacteria > Bacillati > Actinomycetota > Actinomycetes > Kitasatosporales > Streptomycetaceae > Streptomyces > Streptomyces sp. NPDC059900. The sequence goes on along the minus strand of NZ_JBNNJZ010000883.1, from coordinate 467 downwards.
CCGGGCGGCCGAGGTGACGGAGTAGTCGACCACCTCGAGCGCCCCCTGCCATGCCCGCGGACCCCAATACAGAGGACGAACCCTCTGGCCACGGGGGTGAAGACGATGCGAGGCCCTGGGCCCGTTTCTGAAGGTATGACCAGTACACAACGCTGAGCGGATGGGTCAAGATCCACACTCGTTGTGGTCGGTCAATGGATTTCGGCGGTTGCCAGAACCCGCAGGGAGCACTCTCCAAGGCGTCGAACAGGACCTGCAAGGGAGAGAACATGCGCATTCGTACGGTATTCGCGGCGGTTGCTCTGGCCGCCTCGGTGACCCTGGCCGGTGCGGCCGCGGCCGCGGCGGACGACGGCCTCGCGACGGCCAACAGCAGCTCTGTCGAGGGCGACGTCGTCAACCACACCGAGAACGTCGCGGTGGACTTCGCCGGCACCTGGTAGGTCCGTAGAGGCATCCGTTCGGGG
>NZ_JBNNJZ010000882.1:0-2378 GCF_050270335.1 Streptomyces sp. NPDC059900 | reverse complement strand
CACGATCCGGTGATTCACCCGGGCCTTGCAGTAGGTCGCGTCCAGGAACACATAGGGGAACACGGTGTGATCCAGCGGCCGTTCCCTGAACGCGACCAGCTCGTCATCGAGTTCGCCGCAGATCCTGGAGACCTCGGATTTCGAGATTCCGGAGTCCGCACCCAGCGCCTTGACCAGGTCATCGACCGAACGCGTCGAGACACCGTGCACGTATGCCTCCATCACCACCGCGAACAGAGCGCGGTCGATCCGGCGCCGCCGCTCCAGCAGCGAGGGGAAGAACGACCCGGTCCGCACCTTGGGGATCTTCAGGTCCAGGTCACCGGCCTGCGATGTCAGCAGCCGGTCGCGGTGCCCGTTGCGCCAGGTGGTGCGCTCGCTCGTGTGCTCGCGCGGGGCCGCCCCGATGGCTTCGGTTGCCTCGGCCTCGATGAGTTCCTGCAGGATGCGCTCGCACAGCACCCTGATCGACTCGACTCCATCGGCCGCACGTAGTGACTCCAGCAGCCGCATCAGGTCAGACTGAGACAGGGCCATCGCGTCCTCCTCGGTTGAACTGGCCGTTCACCAGGGAGACTTGCGCGATGGCCCACCTCTGTTCAGGGAGCAGTCGCCGTCAGCAGGCGCACGCCCCGAGCAGACAACCGCGCATTCCAACGCCCGACCGCCTACACCACTCGGCGGGGCACCATCGAAGTGCGTGTTCCGTCCCGGGAACTGGGCGTGCTGGCGCGGTGGGTGCCGCTGCTGCTGCAGCACATCGATGAGCTGCCCGCCGCAACTCCCGGGTATACCTTCCCCTGCTGCAGCCCCCGGCGCGGTGGTCCGACGATGAGGCACCTGCCGTGTCTGGCTGCGGAGTGGCCCACCTGGTCGACCCGCCAGGCAGCCGCCATGGGGCTGCTGTGTGCGCAATGCGGCTTCGACCTACGCACCGCAGGCGACAGGCAGCGCCCTTGCCTATGACATCGGCGGCGAGCCGGGGCGTCCCCGTCTGGAGTGCGGGCCCTGCTGCAACGACGGCCGCCGCGCAGCAGCCAGCGGCCCTTCGTCGTAACAGACCGCCGGGCGCCCGCCGGCCCACCCGCGCGGCCGCAGAGCACCGGAAGACTGATGCGCCGTCGGCTGCGCAACGTCTTCGCGGCAGCGGCGGACCTGGCCAGGGCGTCTGCGTCCCGCACCGTCAGCCGGTCCGGACGGGGACACCTGCCGGCGGGCAGTGCGCAGCAGCCGCCACTCATCCGTTCAGTCGCAGTCTGCTCGCACCTGCCCGGGTCTGCGCATCAGATGGGAGCAGTCCGTGTCCGGGTGAGCAGCCGGCCCGGGGGTACGCGGAAAGCCAGTACAAGGCGGCGGGGCGAGCGGCCCGCGCCTGACGCGAGAGGAGACGGCCATGCCGCAGGGATCGAGCCCCAAGCGCGAGCGCCAGTACGAGCACATCAAGGAGGGCGCTCAGAAGCGGGGCGCCTCGACAAGCCGGGCGAAGGAGATCGCCTCGCGCACCGTGAACAAGGAGCGGGCCCGCTCCGGAGAGTCGAAGTCTGCCAGCAAAACGTCCACGCGGGACAAGAAATCCGCCCCGCAGCGGGGCGGCGAGCGTTCCCACAGCGGTTCCCAGGGACCTACGAAGGACCAGCTGTACGCGGAGGCGAAGCGGAAGAACATCGATGGCCGTTCGTCGATGAACAAGCAGCAGCTTGCCAGGGCAGTCGGCCGCTGAGCGACGCACGAACTGCGCCCGGGAGCGTTCCCGGGCGCAGTTGTCCGCTCCTGCCTGTGCACACGGGCCGTTCGCCAAGGCCCTTGCCGGGCCCGATCGTTGCCGTCAGGCGCTGTTCGCGCTGGTCTGCGGGGCGGACGGTGCCGCCAACACGGCCGCCTTCGTGCGGTGGTTCAGGGCGTGTCCGGTGGACCAGGGGCGGCCAACGCCCAGTTGGGATGTGTCATGAGGCTGCCGGCATGACCACAGAAACCCAGCGTAACGAGGCCCCCGACTCATCAGACTCGTCCGTCACATTTATCAACGTCTTCGAGATCGACGCCGCCGAGGTCGACGACCTCATGCACCCCGGCTGCACCGCCGCCCCGGAACAGCATGTCCGGGCCCGGCAGCCCGCCTCCTTCCTCCCTTGGCCGCCGGCCTCCGCTGAGCCGTTCCGCGCTGCCCGAAGCTCGCCCGCGCAGCCCGGACGTTGGGCCGAGCGCTCCGTGCTGCGGCGGCCGCCGCAGCACGCAAGCGCGTCATAGAAGGGCGCGGGGCGGGCAGGTGTGGTGTATGGCGGTCGACGTGCATGCACTGCGCAGGGATCTGAACACCACACGCGAGCAAGCCCGCGAACTGGTACAGCGGGCTCACCGGGCCTCGGACGAGAGCCTGC
>NZ_JBNNJZ010000881.1:0-2402 GCF_050270335.1 Streptomyces sp. NPDC059900 | reverse complement strand
GCCTGGGCCTGCACCCCGGGGCCTGGCCGACCGAGCGCGGCAGCGCCACGGACGTCACCGTCCGGGTCAGCGTGAGCGACCACGCGACGCCGGCCTCCGGCCTGGCCGGCTACCGCGTGAGCGCCGAGTACGAGCACGCGGGGACGCCTTTCGGCTCGTGCACCATGCGCATGGCCCGTCCCGCCCGTGCGGGCGCGCCCTGCACCACGGCGGCGCCCCTGCCGGCGCTCCTGCATCCCCCGGCGGCCGCGGTGGGCGCGGCCGCCGACACCGACGTCCTGCTGGCACGGGCCCCGCAGGGACGCCTGGTCATCGTCCCGCGCGACCCCGGCCATCCCGTCCTGCTCGCAGGGCGCCCGGACCGGCTGCCCGCGTTGGCCGTCCTGGAGGCCGCACGCCAGGCGACGCTGCTCAACTGCGGCATGACCGCCGCGGCGGTGGCCGGGCTGCGGGTGGAACTGCTCGCACCGGTGCCGCCGCGCGGGGCCCTGGTCGAGGTGGCGGCGGAGCCGGCGGGAGCCCGCGTCGGCGTCACGGTATCCGGCCAGGTCGCCGCGGTGTGCACCGTCGCGCTGCGCGGGGCGTGAGCGTCAGCCATGGTCCAGAGCCGAGAAGCAGACGCCGGTCTTCCGGAACTCATGCGGCGGGTGGCGCACGGCGACGAGGACGCCTTCTCCTGCCTGTACGACACGGTGGCGGCCGCGGCCTTCGGTGTCGCCCGCAGCGTGCTGCACGACTCTGCGCAGGCAGAGGAGGTCACCCAGGAAGTCCTCGTGGAGGTCTGGCACACCGCCGAGCGCTACCGCAACGACCGCGGAACGGTCATGAACTGGGTCCTCATGCTCGCGCACCGGCGCGCAGTGGACCGGGTCCGCTCCGCCACGGCCCGCAGTGCCCGTGAGGACAGGGCGGCGCGGCTGGCCCGTACACCCGCGTTCGACGAGGTGAGCGAAGCCGTTGAGACGCGCCTCGAGCACGAGCAGGTCCGGCGCTGCCTCGCCGGGCTGACCGACGCACAGAAGCGGTGCCTGGCCCTTGCCTACTACGAAGGGCTGACGTCGCGGCAGATCGCCGAACAGCTCTCCGTGCCGATCGGCACCGTCAAGACGCGCCTGCGAGACGGACTCATCAGGCTGCGCGACAGCATGAAAGTGCCGCTGTAGGCCGCCGGAAATCTCCGCCGGCCCCGCGGCGTGACCCAGGAGGCGACATGAAACTGCAGGACGAACTGCCCGTCGACCATCATCTCGCTGCCGTCTACCGCTACGGCGCGGCGTTCTGCGGCCTTGTGCTCATCGCCTTCGGCTGCCTCGGTCTGGCCGACGCGCTGACACCCCTGAGCACGAACGGCGAGGTGGCCGGCCTGTCCACCAATGTCGCGCTGAGCGTGATCTCGCTCGTCGTGGGAGCCGCGCTCGTCGCGGGCGGCTTCGTCGGCGGCACCTTCGCCTCCACGCTGAACATGTCCGTGGGCGCGCTGTTCCTTCTCAGCGGCTTCTACCACCTCTTCACGCTCGACCGGCCGGCCAACTTCCTCGACTTCGGAATGACCAACGTGTTGTTCAGCTTTGTGGCGGGCCTGATGATCCTGACGTTCGGCATGTACGGACGTGTCTCCAGCAAGCTGCCCCACGACAATCCGTTCTGGCGGCTGCGCCACCCCGAGCAGGCGGCCCGCGAGGACGGCACGGGGCACCCGGCGGGCCGGGCCGAACTGCCCGACCGGGAGAAAGCGCCCCTGGAGAGCGCGGCCCGGGGCGACTGAACTGCGACGATTTCGCGCCGCTGTCACCCCGCTCACACAGCGCCTACACACCTTTTGCCCCGGTTCAGCCACGGCGGCTATCGTCCCCGCTGCGACAAGCCGTACCTCAAGGAAGTGGAGTCTTCTCCGTGGCACCCACCGGCGCGCCGGCGTCGTTCGTCCTCAGCGGCAGCACCGATCAGGCCCTCGCGGCCCCGGGCTGGCTGCAGGACAACGCCGGCGCTCTCATAGGCGTCCCGCTGCGCATCGTCCTGATCGTCGTCGGAGCGGCGATCGTGCGAGCCGTGGCCAAGAAAGCCATCACGCGCGTCGTCCAGCGCATCCTGCAGCCGTCCGACGGCGAGCACGAGCCGCGTCGCACCGGCCGCGGTCCTGCGGTCCTGCAGCGTGACCGTTCGCGTGCCAACGAGCGGCGCGAGCAGCGCGCCCGCACCATCGGCTCCGTCCTGGGCAGCGCGGTGACCATCGTCATCGCCCTGATGTCCCTGGCCATGGTCCTCGACCAGATCGGCATCGCACTGGGCCCCCTGCTGGCCAGCGCCGGCGTGGTCGGCCTCGCGATCGGCTTCGGCGCGCAGAGCCTGGTGGCGGACTACCTCTCCGGCATGCTGATCATGATGGAGGACCAGTACGGCGT
>NZ_JBNNJZ010000880.1:0-2419 GCF_050270335.1 Streptomyces sp. NPDC059900 | reverse complement strand
CCTCATGGACCTGGTCATGGACGGACTGCGCGCAGGAGCACCCCGCTGACGCAGGCCCGCGGCGAGCAGACCCGGCGCCGGCGCGGCGGCGAGGACGGTCGGGCCGACGAGGAACGCGCGCCGGTGGCCCGGCGCCCTGCTGACCCCGGCCACCGATCAGCAGCAGCCCGTGGCAGGCGAGCGCGTACGCGGTGACGGCCCGATGCCAGCGTGTGTCGGACATGCCGAGCGCGCACCCCCGGCCGGCGCCCGGGGCGTATCACGCTGTGAACCCTCAACCGCCGGTTGCACCCGCCATGACAGAATCTCGCCTTGAACAGCGGCGATGAGGGTGTGAGCGCAGTGACACGGCGGACCAGGACCGGCACATGGGACCGTTTCTTGGCATCGGACCCGGGGCTCCTGCGACTGATGGCGGGACTGCGGACGGTCGGCGCGATCGCACTGACGCTCGTCGTCCTGGCGCTGCTGGGCACCGACGTCACCCACATGGTCGCGGGCGCCATGACCGCGATGGTCTCCACCTTCGCCATCAAGGAGAAGGAGGTCCGCAGCCAGGCGATCACGCTCGCGCTCGGGCTGCCCGTCGCGATCGCGGCGATCTCCCTGGGGGCGCTCCTGAGCGATCAGGTCATCGCGGGCGACATCTTCTTCGTCGCGCTGATCTTCGGTGCCGTCTACAGCCGCCGCTTCGGCGACCGGGGCACGGCACTTGGCCTGATCGGCTTCCAGGTCTACTTCGTCTCGCTGTTCGTGGGCGCCGCCACCTCCGCCCTGCCCAGCCTGTATGTGGCCCTGGCCGTCGCCTTCGCGTGCAGCGCCGTCGTACGGTTCGCCGTCGTACCCGAGACGCCGGGGCGTGATCTGGGGCGGTTGCGCGTCGCCTTCCGGGCACGGCTCGCGCAGCTGGTGGCCACGCAGACAGAGCTCCTGGACGCCACGCCCGAGCAGTTGGAGAAGGTCCTCGGCGAGCTGCGGCGGGGCACCTCCCGGCTGCACGAGACCGCCCTGATGATCCAGGGCCGCCTGGAGGAAGGCACTCCGGACGCGGCCACGGCGACCCTGGTCCAACGCCGTGTGGCGGACGCGGAGATCGCGGCCGAACGCCTGGGCGTACTGCTCCTGAACGCGCGCAGCGCCGAACGCGCCGACACCCTCACGCTGCATCTGCCGCACGCGCCCGTACCGGCGACCGGCACCCGCATCCGCGCCGAGGACGACGCGACCCTCACCCTGCGCCGCGATCTGAATGCCCTGCACTTGCTGGTCGGCCGCCCGGTCGCCGACGACCGGGGCACGGCCCTGGCCCATGTGCGCAACAGGCTGCTCGGCTACCGCGACGAGGACAATCTGCCGCAGGCCTCGCTCGCCGTCCAGGACGTCTTCCGCGGCATCGGTGAGGCCGCCCGCGCCGTGCTCGGCCTGCGGCTCGCCCTGGACGGCCCCCAGGACGAGTCCGACGACTCACCGGCGACGACCCGCTCCCGCGAGGAGTTCGACGCCGAGGACATCGCGATCGCCGGCGCCGAGGAGGCCGCCGAGTCCGACGAGGACGACCGCACCGGCCTGCGCCGGCCCACCACCAGGGCCGCCTTCCAGGTCGCGGTGGGCTCGACCCTGGCCATCATCGGCGGCGAGTTCCTCTCCACCCAGCGCTGGTACTGGGCGGTGCTCACCTGCTGGGTGGTCTTCCTCAACACCGCCTCCACGGGCGAGATCCTGGTCAAGGGATACCGGCGGCTCCTGGGCACGGTGCTCGGGGTGGTCGCCGGGGTGGCGCTCGCGGGTCTGGTCGGCAACCACACGTGGGTGGCGTTCGCGCTCGTCCTGCTCTTCATCTTCGCGATGTTCTTCACCGCCCCCCTGTCGTACGCGCTGATGTCCTTCTTCGTCACGGCGATGCTGGGCCTGCTCTACACGCTCCTGAACACCTACAGCCTCGCCGTCCTGTGGCTGCGCATCGAGGAGACGGCGCTGGGGGCGGCCTGCGGCATCATCGCGGCGGTCCTCGTGCTGCCGGTGCGCACCGACCACCGCACCGACGAGCTCCTGAACACGGTCCTGACCCGGCTCTCCGACGTCATCTCCGCGTCCGTCGAGCAGCTCAGCGGCGGCCCGGCCGCCGACCTCCTGGACAAGGCGCGGGACTTGGACACCGCACTCGACGATCTGCGCGCCTCCATCCAGCCGCTGACCCACCCCATCACGCCGCTGCGCGGGCGCCGCCGCACCGCCCGCTATCTGGTGGCCCTGCTCGAGACCTGCGCCTACCACGCCCGTTCGCTGGCGGCGACGGCCGAACTCGTGCCCTTCAGTAAGAACGTCGCGGCCGATCCGCGCCTGGAGCGGGCCGGCCGGCGCATCGCCCGCAACATCGAGGTCATCAGCGAGTACGTCGACGACGACACGGCCACGGCCG
>NZ_JBNNJZ010000879.1:0-2439 GCF_050270335.1 Streptomyces sp. NPDC059900 | reverse complement strand
CCCTGCGCCGGCTGTACATGACGGCCACGCCCCGGCTGTGGCAGCTCGGGGACGAAGACCAGGAGCAGCCGGGCGTGCCGGGTGAGCTGGTCGCGAGCATGGACGATGATCCGGAGGGGCCTTTCGGGAGCCGGGCGTTCACGTTGACGCTCTCGGAGGCGATCGACCGGGGTATCTGTGCGCCGTACCAGGTTGTCTGCGTGGATGTCACCGACACCCAGCTCCAGGCCGCGCAGCTCCTGGGCGCCGAAAGCCGGTCGGCGCAGGTGCGCGGGGCGCGGCTTGCCGCGTTGCAGACCGCGCTGGTGAAGGCGTCGGCGGAGGAGGGCTTCCGCAGGACGCTGGTCTTCCATCACGTGGTGAGGGAGGCCGAGGCGTTCGCGGCCGGCCTGCCCGGTGTGACCGGGCAGCTGCACGACACCGATCCGGGGCTGTATCCGAAGACGATCTGGGCGGATTGGTTGTGCGGTGAGCACAAGCCGCTCCACCGGCGGCGTGTCCTGGGCGAGTTCGCCGCCGGGATTGCCACGGACGGGACCGTCGTGGAGAAGGGCTACCTGTCCTCGGTGAAGGTTTTGGGGGAAGGAGTCGACACCTCCCGGTGCGACTCCGTGTACTTCGCGGATGTGCGCGGGTCGATGCCGGATCTGGTCCAGGCGGTGGGGCGGGCGCTGCGGATGCAGCCGGGCGAGGGCAAGACGGCCTCGCTCGTAGTACCGGTGCTGCTCGGGCCCGGCGAGACGGCCGACAACATGCTCACCTCGAAGGCGTTCGGCGGGCTGGCGAAGCTTTTGGAGGCGCTGCGGGCGCACGACGCCAGGGTGGTGGAGGCACTGGCCCAGCAGCAAGCCCCCAGCCGCTACACGCCCGTCAGCCAGGACGAGAGCGGCCAGAACACGGACGCAAGCGGCGGGAGCCCGGGGGGCGTGAGCGCCCCCGCCACGGCCCTGCTGAAGTTCTCCACGCCGCGCGACCCGGCCGCCCTCGCGGCGTTCATCAACCTGCGCGTCCTCGACCCCGAGCACGAACACTGGCGGCGCGGCGTGGAAGCCGCCGTCATCTACCACCGGCTCCACGGAGACCTCCGCGTGCCGTTCACCTACCGCGTGCCCGGCAGTGAGGGAGCCGAAGCGGTCGGGTGGCCCGCCGTGGACGGCCGGGAGGCGGAAGCCACGGGGTGGCCGGCCTCGCTCGCCCACTTTCCGCTGGGGCAGTGGACCGCCGACGCACGCCGGCTCCACGCCCGCGGCAGCATGGACGCCGGCCGGATCGAACAGCTGGAAAAGCTCGGCATGATCTGGTCGCACTACGACGTCGCCTGGGAGGAAGGCCTCGCAGCGGCACGCGGATGGGCGGCCGAACACGGGCACCTCCTGGCCCCGCTCGACGCCACCCACCAGGGCCACCGCGTGGGCATCTTTCTGAAGAACGCGAGGGCGGCCGCCCGGAAGGCGCAGGAGAACCAGCAGCGGCGTGCCGAGGGGATTCCGGTCCAGTCGGCGGCCGGGGCGCTGTCGGAGACACGGCGCGAGCAGCTGGAGGAGATCGACGCGTCCTGGTGCCCGGCGTGGCCGGTGACGTGGCAGCGCTGTTTCCACCTGGTGCGGATGCATCTGGACGCGGGCGAGGCGCTGCCCACGGAGGCGGGTGACGTCGTGCGCCAGGGCGAGGATCTGGGGCGGTGGGTGCAGTCGGTCCGGTACGGCTGGGACCAACTCACGACCGTGCAGCAGTGGATGTGCGAGCAGGTCCTCGGGATCGAGCCCGCCGGCGAGGACGAGAAGCCTCCGCCGCGCCGTACGCAGGCCGACAAATGGGCCATGAACTACCAGGCCGCCAAACAGTACTACGAACGCGAAGGCCACCTGAACGTCCCCAGGAAGTGGGTCGAGACGATCACCTTCGGCGCCGGCGAGGACCAGCAGGAGCGACAGCACAAACTGGGGGCATGGGTCAGCAACCAGCGCAGCCGCGCGGCATCGCTGACCCCGGAACGGATCGAGCAGCTCTCCGCGATCGGCATGCGCTGGGCCTGACCGTGAGCAGGACCTGTCACCCCCCGTCGCCGTCCCCCGGAAATGGGTTGAGCGGATCGTCATCGACGACCGGACCCAGGACAGAGACCAGAACCAGGACCAGGACCAGGGCCAGGGCCGGGACAGAGACGGGCACGGGGACTGGGACGGGGAAAACCAAGAGGAACGGGAACTCAAGCTGGGGGGTCAGCAAAATCAACGCAGCCGCGCGGCATCGCTGACACCGGAACGGATCGAACAACTCTCCGCCATCGGCATGCGGTGGTCCTGATGGCGGGCGTCGCCGCCACCGCAGCCGCCGCGCTCGCTGTCAACGGTCATTGAGATGCCCAGGTGGGTGGCCGTTGGAGGCCCAGGCTGGTGGCCATCAGGAAGCCAGGCGTGTGGCCAATGGTGTTCCCGG
>NZ_JBNNJZ010000878.1:0-2443 GCF_050270335.1 Streptomyces sp. NPDC059900 | reverse complement strand
GGGCCGCCCTCTGGATGGCGGTGCTCTGGGCGGTGAGCGCGGTGGCGTTCGCGCACTCCGAGCATCCGGCGATCAAACCGGGCGAGCACCCGAACTGGAACCCCGCGCTCTTCTCCCTCGACCTGCTGCTCCCGGTGATCAATCTCGGCCAGGACAGTTACTGGCAGCTGAGCGGCGGCTGGCAGTGGTTCGCGGCGATCCTCATCCTGCTCGGCTGGGTCCTCGCGACGACCGTCGCGGCGGGGGCGACGAGGCTGCTGCGCAGGAACTGAAGGCGAGATTTTACCATCCCTTGACCATATGTCAGGCAACCGGACGATCGATGCGAAAGCTTCACCGGCCCTCCTCTGGCACTGCCCCGACCTGCGGTTTTCAATATCCACACGATGGCTTTCCTGCGCGCCCTGATCCGCACCGCACGCATGGTCAGGAACACACCGCTCCTCGCCGCCGGGATGACCCCCGACGACGAGGTGCTCCTCGACGCACCCGACGACCGGCTCGGCCCCGCGCTCGTCGCCGCGGGCCGCGGCGACTACGGCCCCGCGGCCAAACTCCTCGCCATGACCCGCGAGGACAACGAGTGGGAGAACCGCGACCGCTACACCACACGCCTCGCCGCCTTCGCCCGCTCCCGCCCCGAGTGGTTCGACGACTGGCAGTGCGCGGCCCCGCACGATCCGGACGCGCTGCTCGTCAAGGCGGAGCTCGCGGTGGTCCGCGGCTGGGAGTCGCCGGCCCACGCCGAGCTGCTGCGCGAGACGACGCCGCTGATCACCGCCGCCGCCGAGGCCGACCCGCGCGACCCCGTGCCCTGGCGGATCGCCCTGGACCACGCGCGCGGCACCCATGCGCCGCACTCGGTCTTCGACGCGATCCGGGCCGAGGCGGTGCACCGCTCCTCGCACCACTACGGCTGGCACGCCTCGGCACTCCAGTACCTCTCGGCCGCCTGGTACGGCTCGCACCGCCAGTGCTTCGACTTCGCCGAGCAGGCCGCGCGCGACGCACTGCCCGGCTCGCTGATCCAGGCGCTGCCCGCGCGGGCCGCCTTCGCGTATCTCACCAGCGCGTCGGGAAGCGTGCCGCGCGAGCGCCTGGACGCCGCGGCCGACCTCGGCATCGCCCTCTCCCGTGAGTACGAGGCCGGGGACCCCTGGCCCGCGGAGGTCCGCAACGTCCTCGCGTACGTCCTCGTGCGCCTGGAGCGCTGGCACGATGCGCTCGAACAGATGCGCCTCATCGGGCCCCACGCGACGTCCTTCCCCTGGGACCGGATGTCCGACGATCCGCTCGGCCAGTTCCTGGAACTGCGCGACGGCATCCGCATCGAGGTGGCCTCGAAGACCCCGCTGCGCACCGGTGGCGGACACCGGGACCCGGACGACCATTAGGCTTCAGGCTCGTGACCACCGTCCGGCTTCCGCTCTTCCCGCTCAACTCGGTGCTGTTCCCGGGTCTCGTGCTCCCGCTGAACGTGTTCGAGGAGCGTTATCGCGCCATGATGCGCGATCTGCTCAAGACCCCCGAAGAGGAGCAGCGCCTCTTCGCCGTCGTCGCGATCCGCGACGGCCTGGAGGTGGCGCCGAGCGCGCCCGGCCTCCCGGACCCCACCGCGCAGCCCGAGCAGGGGCCGGCCGCCGGCTTCGGCGACGACCCGCTCAAGGCCTTTCACGCGGTGGGCTGCATCGCGGACGCGGCGACGATCAGAGAGCGGGCCGACGGCGGCTTCGAGGTCCTGGCCACCGGTACCTCACGCGTGCGCCTGCACTCGGTGGACGCCTCGGGCGCCTTCCTGACCGCGGAGGTCGAGGAGCTGCCGGAGGATCCGGGCGAGGAGGCAGGCGCGCTTGCCGAGGGCGTCCTGCGGGCCTTTCGCTCCTACCAGAAGCGTCTGGCCGGGGCACGCGAGCGGTCCCTGTCCACGGGCGCCGACCTGCCGGACGACCCGTCCGTGGTGTCGTATCTCGTCGCGGCGGCCGCCGTCCTGGACACCCCCACGAAGCAGCGGCTCCTGGAGTCCCCGGACACCGCCTCGCGCCTGCACGACGAACTGAAGGTCCTGCGCGCCGAGACCGCGATCATCCGTAATCTGCCGTCGCTGCCCGCGACGGACCTCACGCGCGGCACCACGAGCCTCAACTGACCCGAGCCGCAACTGACGTAAGGCGCGAGCGCTTTGGCGAAGAAGCAGAAGAAGCAGCAGAAGCAGGCGGGCACGGGCGGCACCCCCGCGACGGTCGCCCTCGCGGCGGCGGGCGCGCAGTACACGGTCCACGCCTACGAACACGACCCCGCGCACCCCTCGTACGGCGAGGAGGCGGCGCAGGCCATGGGCGTCTCGCCCGACCGGGTCTTCAAGACCCTGGTCGCCGAGGTCGACGGCGATCTGACGGTCGCCGTGGTCCCCGTGGCGGGCACCCTGGATCTCAAGGCCCTGGCC
>NZ_JBNNJZ010000877.1:0-2447 GCF_050270335.1 Streptomyces sp. NPDC059900 | reverse complement strand
GCCCCACGCCGTACAGACGGCCTGTGCTGTGCTGACTCACGTGCTCGCTCACGCTCATTCTTCCTCGCTGGCGATCGCGTTGAGTGCGGCGGCCGCGATGGCGCTGCCGCCCCGGCGGCCCCGCACGATCATGTGTTCCAGGCCGGAGGGGTGCGCGGCCAGGGCGTCCTTGGACTCCATGGCGCCGACGAAGCCGACGGGCACGCCGATGACGGCGGCAGGGCGCGGGGCGCCCTCCTCGATCATTTCGAGCAGCCGGAACAGGGCGGTGGGCGCGTTGCCGACGGCTATGACCGCGCCCTCCATCCGATCGCGCCACAGCTCCAGGGCGGCGGCGCTGCGCGTGGTGCCGAGCTTGGCCGCCAGGTCGGGCACCGCCGGGTCGGACAGGGTGCACACGACGTCGTTGTCCGCGGGCAGCCGCTTGCGGGTGACGCCGCTGGCGACCATGGCCACGTCGCACAGGATGGGGGCGCCGGCCCGAAGTGCCTGGCGGGCGCGGGCCACCACGTCCGGGGTGAAAGCGAGGTCGCGTACGAGATCGACCATGCCGCAGGCGTGGATCATGCGGACCGCGACCTGGCTCACGTCGGCGGGCAGGCCCGCCAGATCCGCCTCCGCGCGGATCGTGGCGAAGGACTGGCGGTAGATCGCCGGTCCGTCCTTCTCGTACTGATGCACAGTGCGTTCGCTCTCTTGATAGGGCATGGAACAGTCAGGTGTCGCGAGGTCGTTCATGTCGTGTCAGCCGCGGGCCGCGGCCACGGCGGCGGCGAGCGCCCCGGGGCTGCCGGGGACGGTCGCCGGTGTGTCCCGTTTCTCGCCGTGTACGTGAGAGATCTCGTACCCCTCGGGGGTGGCGACGACGTCGATCCACTCTCCGTGGGGATGGCCGCACCGGCGCGCGCACCCCGACCAGTACACGGGGAGCGCCCCCACCGGTCCCAGGGCGGCCGCCGCGGTGGCGCGTACGTCGTCCAGGGATTTGGCGCAGCCGGGCCTGCCGATGCAGGCGCCCACTCCGGTCCAGGGGGATGCGGACGCGGTGATGAGTCCGGCGGTCCGCAGGCTCTCCAGGAGTTCCGCGGACTTGTGCCGCTCGACTCCCGGCAGGACGATGCCGCGCCAGGGGGTCAGGCGCAACTCGCCGCTGCCGTGCTCGCGTGCGATGCCGGTCAGAGTCCGCCACTGGGTCGCGCTGATGCGTCCCAGCGGCAGGCCCAGGGAGAGCGCGTCCGTCCCGTGCGGCCCAGGCACGACGCCGAGGGCGGGCCCGCCCGCGTCCCGGGGGAGCGGGGCGGCGGCCAGGGTGACGTCGAACTCGGCCTGCCGCAACCGGCGTACGACCGCGTCGAGGAGAGGGCCGGTGCCGCCGGGCAGATCCGTCACCCGCCAGGCACCCGTGCCGGCCGCCTGGTCCAGGAAGGCCTCGGCCGCGATGAGGGCGGCCCGCGGTGCCTGCGCGGAACGTACGAGCACGGCATCCTGCGCCGGGCCGATCCGCAGCAGCGCCGCGTCCTCGCCCCGCGTCGTCAGAGTCACGTCCCCGCCGAGAGCGCCCACGTCGCCGCGGCCGTCGTCGAGGGCGAACAGGAACCGTCCGGACAAACCGGCGGCCCGGTCGTTGGCGCACAGCAGTTCGTCCAGGGCGGACAGCCATGCGCGGACGTTCCGCTCTCCCCGGCCGTCGAGACCCGAGAGCGGAGAAGCCACCACATTGCGGGCACGTTCGTGGCGTTCGGAGGGCAACAGCCCCGCGCCGCCGAGGACATGGGCCAGTTCGCTGCCGCAGTCCGCAGGCAGCCCGCGCAGCTGCACGTTGCCGCGCGATGTGAGATGCAACTCGTCGTCTCCGAGGCGCTCTGCCAGCTCCCGCAGCGCATCGGCCTGCCCCGCGTCCAGCAGACCGCCCGGAATGCGCACGCGCGCCAGCGCCCCGTCGTCCGCCCGGTGCAGCCGAAGCGTCCCGGGGCAGGCGTCACCGCGGCTGCGGGCAGACTCGTCTCCCGAGAGCGCAGGCGAGGGGACCGATGGGGGCATGGCGGCGAGCATACCGACCTATCGCAGCAGGTCCGCCTGCCCCCCGGTAGTTGATCGGCCCTTAGTATTCCCAGTGACGGGCCGGCCGGCCCGTCGTCGCCACAGACGGCGACAAGGGGAGGAAGCCCGGTGAGATTCCGGCGCGGTCCCGCCACTGTGAGCCCGGTCCTGGTGCCGGGTGAGTCAGGAACTCCCTTCCCCGAGCTCTCGTCCGCTCGAGCAGGGGAGACGCCATCGACACCACCCGGGGCGTGGACACCCCGAGGAAGGCACGACGCCGCATGATCCTGCTCCTGTCGACGTCCGACACCGACCTGCTCAGCGCCCGCGCCGCGAACGGCCCGGTCGCCTACCGCTACGCGAACCCCTCCCGCCTCGCGCTCGAGGACCTTCCCCAGCTACTGGAG
>NZ_JBNNJZ010000876.1:0-2465 GCF_050270335.1 Streptomyces sp. NPDC059900 | reverse complement strand
CATCCATAGACTCCCGCCGCCGCTGGAACAGGACTCGGACGCGTCAAGACCTCCTGCGCTGAACACAGCCCATTCGGGTCGGTGAGGAAAGCAGCTTCCATAAGTCCTCCAGACGGATCGCGGTGTGTGGGTACTGGGTTCTCGGCGTCGGTGGTCAGAATCTTCGACCATGCCAGGATCAACGCGACTGCCGCCTGGAAGCCCAGCGCTTCTCTGCGGGGTCCCACCGGTAGAACGCGAACTCTCCGTCAATGCCTCCCCACCCCTCCCAGCTTCCCCGTCCGTAGCTGATCAGGAAGGGTGCAATATCCGGGTGTGGCGGGTCGGCATCGCAGATGTCGGACAGTTGCAGCAAGGCTTCCGCGGGGACATCGGGAGTCAGCGAGACCCGCCAGCCCTGCTCTGTCCTCAGCTGGATCCCGGCCTCAAGGCCACCCGAATCCCGTTGCTGGCGGCGCAGGAAGCGGCGCACCGCAGTGCGAGTGCCGTCATCGAGAGTGCCGGCCAAACGGCTGCCGAAGTGCTGGACGAGCGTTTGCAGGAACGTCGTTGCCGCGATCACGGCCCCGGTCTGCACGATCATCTGCGTGATGTTGTAGGCGACGCCGGGCTCATGGGTGTCACCGGGGAACTGCAACAGATCCTCGCGCTGACGCCGCTGCTCGTTGTGCTGTGGCTCACCGCTCACCAGGTCTCCTCTCCACGGTCCGATCATCGCAGTCCGCTTGCTTGGTGGTCTGCGATTTGGAGGGAGCAGCTGACGCTGCGGTATGAGCCCTAAGTGCTTGCGGCCATTGCGTGTTGATACCTTGCGTCCACGATGGAAACAAAGCGTTTGCTCTTACCGGAGTTCGCCTCTCTCATCAAGTCTGTCCAGAAGCCTCGGTTCTTGAGCCAATACCGCCTCCCCACCTCCCCTTTGAAGAAGATGTCGAGGGTCAGAGAGAGTTGTTCGTCGTTGAGGTCCTTCACGATGTAGCAGGAGTGCCACCAGGTGACTATCAGGTTGGTGAACATGATCTGCCTGGCTTCTTCTTGCGGAACCGTCGCGAGATCGCCGCCCCAGCAGACGCGTAGTTCGGAATCCTCGATGGCCATGCCTATGAGGTCGCGATGGTAGGCCCTTACGCTCTCTTCCCTGGAAAGTCTCGTCTGTCGGGACTGATATATGAGAGACAGAATGACGCCCAGCAGCGCGAAGATTGAGATGGTCAGCGAGATTGCAGCCACCAAGTGAATCACCTCAAGAGCTGACGGTCTGCTCTCAACGTTCCATCTCCCGACTCGTTCCGCCAGGTACGAGCCCTACGAAGCGAACGGCACCGCTGCCGGGGTCCCGTCCAGGGATGAGGGCGCCGGGTGGTGCCACAGGTTCCGTGCTGACAGTTGTGGCAGGACGCCCTCGCCGAACCAGTACGCCTCCTCCACGTGCGGGTAGCCGGAGAGGATGAACTCGTCTATTCCCAGCGCGTGGTACTCCGCGATGCGGTCGGCGACTTCGGTGTGGGAGCCGACCAGGGCCGTGCCCGCGCCGCCGCGGAGGAGGCCGATGCCGGCCCAGAGGTTGGGGTAGATCTCCAGGCGGTCCGTGGAGCCGCCGTGCAGGGCCAGCATGCGCTTCTGGCCCTCCGAGCCGGAGCGGGCCAGGCCCTGCTGGACCTCGCTGATCAGAGCTGGGTCGGTGCCGGAGAGGAGTCGGCCTGCCCGGGCCCAGGCCTCCTCGGCCGTGTCCCTGGCGATCACGTGCAGGCGGATGCCGAAGCGGACCTCCCGGCCCTCCGCCTTCGCCAGGGTGCGGATCCAGCCGATCTTCTCCGCCACCTGCGCGGGCGGTTCGCCCCAGGTCAGGTAGACGTCGCTGTGGCGGGCCGCCACCGGGCCCGCCGCCTTCGACGAGCCGCCGAAGTAGACCGGTGGCACCGGGCTCGGGAGGCGGGTGAGGCGGGCCTGCTCCACGCGTTCGTGCTCGCCCTTGAAGTCGACGCTTTCGCCGCGCCACAGGGAGCGGACGACGTGCAGGAACTCGTCGCAGCGGGCGTAGCGCTCGTCCTTGCCGAGGAAGTCTCCGTACGCGCGCTGCTCGTGGTCCTCGCCGCCCGTGACGACGTTGAGGAGCAGGCGCCCGGCTGAGTGCCGTTGGTAGGTCGCCGCCATCTGCGCGGCCAGGGTCGGCGTGACCAGGCCGGGGCGGAAGGCCACCAGGAACTTCAGGCGCTCGGTCGACTCCACCAGCATCGCCGTCGTCAGCCAGGCGTCCTCGCACCACGCGCCGGTGGGCGTGAGCGCTCCCTCGAAGCCCAGTTGCTCCGCCGTGCGTGCCACTTGGGTGAGGTAGGCGAGCGATGCGGGGCGGTCACCACCCGCGGCACCGGTGGGTACGCCGTGGCCGCCGCCGACTATGTGGCGGCTGTCGCCGTTGGTGGGCAGAAACCAGTGGAAGGTCAGGGGCATGGGGTGGGGTGTCC
>NZ_JBNNJZ010000875.1:0-2467 GCF_050270335.1 Streptomyces sp. NPDC059900 | reverse complement strand
GGACCGGAGCGATGGTGGGTCTGGTCAGCGTGGCGATCGTGGCAGGACTCGCTCCGTCGGCAACCGCGGCGGACATCTCCCGGGCGGCGTCTGCGGCGGCGAAGTCCGCGGATGGGGATTCCGTTGCTCAGGAGTCGAGTACCGAGGCGGCCTTGGCGCAGGCCAAGCGCACCGGGAAGCCGGTCGAGGTGCTGTCGCTGCGCAGTGCGAGCAGTGATGTATTCGCGACCGCCGACGGGAACCTCGAGGCGCGGGAGCACCTGCGCCCCGTCCGGGCTCGCGTGGGGGATGGGTGGAAGCCCATCGACACAGATCTGGTCAAGTCCGCTGACGGCGGCGTCGCACCGAAAGTGACTACGGTGCGGCTGGAGTTCTCCGGAGGCGGGGAATCACCTCTGGTACGGATGACGAAGTCCGGCCGTGAACTGGCGCTGTCCTGGCCCGGCAGTCTGCCTGCTCCGCAGCTGGACGGGGCCACGGCTACGTATGCCGATGTGCTGCCGGATGTGGACCTGCGCATGGGCGCGCAGGAGGACGGCTTCACTCAGCTGCTGGTGGTGAAGTCGGCCAAGGCCGCCGAGAGTTCTGACCTGGCAGAGCTCCGGCTGAAGCTGGCCGCCGATGACATGGAGGTGAAGGAGACCGCCCAGGGCGGTCTCCAGGCCCTCGACAAGGGCGCCAAGGGCGCGGTGTTCGAGGCGCCGAAACCGATGATGTGGGACTCCAGTCCCGGCACCGACGGCACGCCGACCACGAAAAGGGCGCCGTCCGGCACCGCAGCATCGCGGGAAGGCCAAGATGCGTCGCAGGCAGGAGACGAGCCCTCGGCAGGTGAGTCCGGCAAGCTCGCACCGGTGGGGGTGGATCTCCCCGCCGGCGGCAAGGAGCTGGTGCTGACCCCGGATGCGGATGTACTGAAGGGCAAGGACACCACCTATCCGGTGTTCATCGATCCGCAGTGGTCCTCGCCGCGCGCCACGGCTTGGACGATGGCATCGAAGTACTGGGATTCCTCGCCGCAGTGGAAGTTCAACGGCGATCACGACGCCGGCATGGGCTACTGCAACTGGTACTACTGCAAGCCGAACGACACCAAGCG
This sequence comes from Streptomyces sp. NPDC059900, assembly GCF_050270335.1. Taxonomy (NCBI): domain Bacteria; kingdom Bacillati; phylum Actinomycetota; class Actinomycetes; order Kitasatosporales; family Streptomycetaceae; genus Streptomyces; species Streptomyces sp. NPDC059900. The sequence continues at coordinate 1,368 of NZ_JBNNJZ010000875.1, read as the reverse complement.
GCTCTTCTACCGAATCCCGGTCTCCACGTTCGCGGGCAAGTCGATCCTGTCGGCCGAGTTCGTGGTGCGTAACACCTGGTCCGCCTCATGCTCTGATCGCAGCGTGGAGTTGTGGCAGACCAAGGGGATCTCCTCTTCCACTACATGGAACTCGCAGAATGCTGCCGGGTTCTGGGACAAGAAGTTGTCGACGAAATCGTTCGCTTACGGCTTCTCCGGCTGTGCAGCGAAGGACGCCGAGTTCTCGGTGAAGTCGGCTGTGCAGGAGGCGGCCAACGACCGTGACGCGACGATGACGTTCGGTCTGCGGGCGGACAGCGAGTCGGATGCGTACGGCTGGAAGCGGTTCTCGGACAAGGCATTTCTGCGGGTGAAGTACAACCGTCCCCCGGCCCAGCTCAAGAGCTCGCAGCTGCGGATGCAGTACGGCGGTACGTGCAAGAAGTCCGGTGACGCCGCACGGGTCCGTACGCTGGGCAACATCTACGCCAACGAGGTGAAGGACCCCGATGGCGATGACGTCTCTGTGCAGTTCCAGGCCAAGTGGGACGGGGGCAGCTGGAAGCCGGGCCGCACCTCAGCCGATCCGTCCAATTCCGACTTCGCCGTCAAGCTGCCGTCCAGCATCCCGGTCAACAAACAGGTCAACTGGTACGCGCGTGTCTATGACGGTGCGCAGTACTCGCCCTGGTCGTACGCGGGGAGCCCGATGGCCTGCTACTTCATCTATGACACCAAGGTTCCCAAGGCTCCGTCGGTGTCCTCGGGCGAGTACCCGGCCTCCGACCCTGAGGACCCTGAGGATCCTTGGTATGACGGGGTGGGCAAGTACGGCTCGTTCGAGCTGAAGGCGGCCGACAGCGATGTGACGTCCTACTGGTACGGCATCAACTCCGACCCCACTCCGCTGCACAGGGTCACCACCACCGGCGGCGCCGCGAAAACCGTCAAGGTACTGCCCGGCAAGCCGGGACTGAACTTCATTACGGTCAAGGCCTTTGACGCGGCGGGCAACGACAGCAGCGAGATCCGCACCTACCAGTACCGGGTCAAGACAGGACAGCCGGAGCGGGCGACCTGGCAGCTGGACGAGACCGAAGGAGCCGGCGAGGCGAAGGGGTCGACGCCACCGCGCGCCGCGCAACTGCACGGCGGGGCAACTCCGGGCGCGGCCGGGGTCCAGGGCACGGCTGTCTCGTTCAACGGCACCGATGGCTACGCCTCCACAGACATACCGGTGGTCAATACCAGCGGCGGATTTGCCGTCTCGACGTGGGTGAAACTGTCGAAGATACCTGAGGGGGCGGCCGTCATCGCCACCCAGCCGGGCAACCACTCGCCGGGCTTCGAGCTGTACTACTCCAAGAC
>NZ_JBNNJZ010000874.1:0-2485 GCF_050270335.1 Streptomyces sp. NPDC059900 | reverse complement strand
AGGTAGAGGACTTCGGGCCAGCGGCGGCGCCTGACCAGCAGGGCAAGCAGGAGCAGGCCCGCGCCCATGGCGAGGAGTTCGGCCTGGAACATCCCGGCGTACCCGGTGGCCTGGGTGTGCGAGAAGGCCGCGTCCCAGGTGCGGGACCACGCTTCCCACGGAAGGTGGAAGCTGCGGTGCCAGCCGCGTTCCTGCGCGCTCTGCCATGCCGTCCAGTCACCGGTGTGTGCGTGCAGATACCAGCTGTAGAGGGCGGCCGGGAGGGCGGGCAGGGCCAGCCACAGCAATGCGGTCCAGCGCCGGTGGGTGCGGGCGGTGAGCAGAAAGTGCAGGGCGATGGCGGCGGCCAGGAAGAGCCCGGTGACCCGGACGGTGGCGGCGAGGGCTGCCAGTGTGGCGGCGAGGGGCCAGTGGCGGTGCTGGGCCGCGAGCCAGGCGGGCAGCGCCAGGGCCAGGAAGAGGGCCTCGGTGTAGCCGACGGCCAGGAACACGGCGCAGGGCGACAGGAGCAGGAACAGGGCGGCGCGGCGGCCTGCGGAGGGGTGGCCCAAGTACAGGCGGGCGATCCGGGCCAGCGCGAGGACGGCGACGGCCCCGGCGGCGAACGAGATCAGCAGGCCGGCCGCGGTCCAGTGCGGCACCACGACATGCACGGCGCGCAGCAGGAGCGGAAAGCCGGGGAAGAAGGCCTCCCGGTTGTCCCAGCCGCTGAGCGCGGGACCGGCTCCGCCGGGGAAGTAACCGTCGCGCGCGATGTGCACGTAGTGGGCCCAGTCCCAGTGCTGGAAGGGAGCGAGGACGCTGTCGGGCTTCCGGGTGTCGGGGTTGGCGGGGAAGAGCCAGCGGGCGCAGTAGGCGGTGATCCAGATGGCCAGGCGGGTCAGCAGATACAGCCACAGCACTTCGCGGTCTGCGGGTGACAGGCGCAGGGCGGCACGGCGGGAGCGGCGGAGGGACGGCCCGGCGGGCGGCGGCCTGTTGCCTGTGCCGGGCTGTACGGGGGCGGTCGGGCGCTCGGACGGCCGCGTGACCGGCGAGGGTATGAAAAGGGGCATAAAGGACTCTTCAAGGTGTGCGCGGACATGCGGCACCGGCCGGTGGGGTCCGCCGGGTCACGGGGTGTCAGGGCAGGGGCGTTGGGGAGCGGCCAGACGCGGGCCGGCCGTTCGGGCTCAGCGCGGGGGCGAGGTCGTGGTGGCGGAGTGGGACGGGAAGCGGGAGGGGTCGTTCGCCGGCGTGGAGGAGGGCGGCGGGGCGGTGTCCATCGGCGACGGCGCGGGCTGGGACGGTGTGTTCGCCGGGGGCACCGGCGCCGGATCGCCCGGCAGCAGCGTGACCGCCGCCGCTCCGCCGCCGCCCAGGACCAGGCACGCGGCCAGCACGACCAGGGCGCGCCGGCGGCGCTGCGACCTCCTGCCGCGCTCGGCGATCTGCGCGAACGGCGCTGGTCCCGCCTGGGCCTGGCCGCGGTCGGCGGCCTCATGGAACAGCGAGCGCAACGCGTCGTTGGGTTCAGACATCGAAAGCCTCCTCCTCGATGCGCGGGTCCTTCAGGCGGCTGGCGAGCGCGGCTCGTCCGCGGAACAGATGTGTCTTGACCGTGCCGCTGGACAGGCCCGTTTCCCCGGCGATCTGCTCGACGCTCAGGTCGCACAGGTAGTGCAGGGTCATCGTGCGGCGCTGCTGGGCGGGCAGAGTGCGCAGCGCGTCCACGAGCACCACGGCCTCGGGGCCGGGCCCTTCGGTGTCCGGCGGAGCGGTGGTGCGCTGCCAGGCCTCCGTGGTGCGCCGCCGAGAACGCCAGCGGCTCACCGCCAGGCGCCAGGCGGTGGTGCGGATCCAGGCCTCGGGCTGCCCGCCCCGATCGAGCCGGCGCCGGTGCCGCCAGGCCCGTACGAACGCCTCCTGCACGACGTCCTGTGCCTCATGCAGGTCGCCGAGCATGACGTACAGCTGCCCCGTGAGACGTGTGACCGTCTGGGCATAGAACTTCTCGAACTCCTCGACGGTCAACGACCACTCCTGGATCTCTCTCGTTTCACCAGGCATACGCTCGCCGGACCCACTCCGGTTGACACCGGCACGAAGGCAGCGGAGTGATCGTCGTCACGCGTTGCGTCGGGAACGCAGGGTGCAGGCGCTCCCTCTGAAAGGTGTTGCGCCTCAGCCGAGGGTGATCGTCATGTAGGTCTCGCATGGGCGGGGCGGGCCCGGCACTGACACTATTTCTGGTCCGCGTGCCCGGGCCGTGGCCGGAGCAGTGAGGAAGGGGGTTTGCCGTGGCTGACTTGCTGCAGAGGCTCAAGGCGTGGTTCGCCGAGCATGAGCGACAACTGCGGGCGTGCGGAATCACGGTGCCATCGGCCAGTCGCCCGCGGACTGGGACAAGCCCAGTGCCTGGATGAGTCTCGAAACCGGTGACGACGCTGCCGAGCTCATTGTCTGGAGCGGCGGGGAGGCGGAGCTTGCGTATGGGGATGTGGCG
>NZ_JBNNJZ010000873.1:0-2492 GCF_050270335.1 Streptomyces sp. NPDC059900 | reverse complement strand
GGCTTGAAGAGTCGAATTAATTCGACAGGAGAAAATTCGTAACTCCTCTGTTGCTTGACGGCAGTTCATTCTCTACAGTCCACCAGCAACCAGTGGGAGCGGTTCCACCAGTCGACGCACCGGCCCTGTGCCGGTCGCGCCCGAGCTGCAAGGAGTCGCTCATGCGCCACCCCCCGCGTCACGCGTTACAAGCAACCCTGCTCGCCTTCGCCGTCTCGGCGGCCACGCTCGCCCCCCTGTCCGACGCCGCGTCCGCGGCCGCCCCCGCCTGCACGGTGGAGTACTCCGTCACCGGGCAGTGGGACAGCGGCTTCCAGGCCGCGGTGAAGATCACCAACAACGGCGCGGCCAAGGACAGCTGGAGCCTGACCTTCGCCTTCGCCGACGGACAGAAGGTCACCCAGGGCTGGTCCGCCAAGTGGTCCCAGTCCGCAACGGCCGTGACCGCGGCCAACGAGTCCTGGAACGGCGCGCTGCCCTCCGGAGCAAGCGTCTCGGCCGGGTTCATCGGCTCGCGCACGGGCGCCAACACCGCACCGACCGCCTTCAAACTGAACGGCACGACCTGCAACACCGACATCACCGACCCGACCGACCCCACGGACCCGACCGATCCGGGCGGCGACGGCGAGGCCCCGGACCTGAAGGTCTCCGGCAACAAGCTCGTCGACGCCTCCGGCGCCACCCGCCGGATCCTGGGCGTGAACCGCTCCGGCGCCGAGTTCATGTGCGTACAGGGCTACGGCATCTTCGACGGCCCGGTCGACGACGCGTCCGTCGCGGCCATCGCCGACTGGAAGGCCAACGCCGTCCGTATCCCCCTCAACGAGGAGTGCTGGCTGGGCCTGGACAACATCAAGCCCGAATACGCGGGCGCCAACTACCAATCCGCCATCAAGGAGCTGGTCACCAAGGTCAAGGCCCACGGCATGACGCCGATCCTGGAGATGCACTGGTCCTGGGGCCAGTACACCGGGAACTCGGCCGGCTGCAGCGACATCCACGCCACCTGCCAGAAGCCGATGCCCGACGCCCGCTACGCACCGAGCTTCTGGTCGTCGGTCGCCGGCGCCTACAAGGACGATCCGAAAGTCGTCTTCGACCTGTTCAACGAGCCCTATCCCGACCGCGCGACCTCCCGCATCTCCGATGCGTGGACCTGCTGGAAGGACGGGGGCACCTGCCCCGGCATCGGCTACGAAGTCGCCGGCATGCAAGACCTCGTCGACTCCGTCCGCGCCACCGGCGCCAAGAACGTGATCCTCGCGGGCGGCCTGGCCTACTCCAACGACCTCGGCCAGTGGCTCGCACACCGGCCCTCCGACCCGGCCGGCAATCTCGCCGCGGCCTGGCACGTCTACAACTTCAACACCTGCGCCACCGAAAGCTGCTGGGACTCCACGCTCGCCCCCGTCGCCGCCCAAGTACCCCTGGTGGCCGGGGAGATCGGCGAGAACACCTGCTCCCACGGGTTCATCGACCGCGTCATGAAGTGGTTCGACGACCGGAAGCTGTCCTACCTCGGCTGGACCTGGAACACCTGGGACTGCTCCTCCGGACCCTCTCTCATCAGCTCCTACGACGGCACACCGACGGCATTCGGCACCGGCCTGCGCGATCACCTGCGCAGCATGACGGGATGACCACGACCATCGCACACCACCGTACGACCCTCCTCGTCTCAGGAAAGGGACACCGCAACCCATGAGCCGTTTCAGATCGAGAGCCGGCACCGCCGTGCTCACCGCCCTCGCCCTCACCGGCGCCGCCTGCGTCGGCACCGCCGCCGCGATGCCCGATAATGCCGGGGCCGCGGCCGCCGCCTGCACCGTCGACTACAAGGTGCAAAACCAGTGGGACAGCGGCTTCACCACCGCCGTCACCGTCACCAACAACGGCGCCGCGGTGAACAGCTGGAACCTCACCTGGTCCTACGCGGGCAACCAGAAGGTCACCAGCGGCTGGAACGCCGACATCTCCCAGTCCGGCGCCGCCGTCACCGCCAAGAACGTCTCCTACAACGGCACGCTCGCCACCGGGGGCTCCGCCTCCTTCGGCTTCAACGCCTCCTACAGCGGCAGCAACGCCCTGCCGGGCACCTTCAAGCTGAACGGCGTCACCTGCAACGAGGACACCGACCCGACGGATCCCACCGACCCCACGGACCCGACCGAGCCCGGTGACCGCGTCGACAACCCGTATGCCGGTGCCAAGGTGTACGTCAACCCGGAGTGGTCCGCCAAGGCCAGGGCCGAGACCGGCGGCTCCCGCATCGCCAACCAGCCCACCGGCGTCTGGCTCGACCGCATCGCCGCCATCAACGGCGTGGGCGACGGCATGGGCCTGCGCGACCACCTCGACGCGGCCCTCGCCCAGAAGGGCAGCGGCGAACAAGTCGTCCAACTCGTCATCTACAACCTGCCGGGCCGCGACTGTGCCGCTCTCGCCTCCAACGGCGAACTCGGCCCCACGGAGATCGACAAGTACAAGAC
>NZ_JBNNJZ010000872.1:0-2494 GCF_050270335.1 Streptomyces sp. NPDC059900 | reverse complement strand
CCTGGAACCAGTGCGATCACGAGAGCGATCCATCCCTGGCCGCGCGGGCGGCCGAGCAGCTGAGCTACGCCGCCGTGATGCGGGGACGCTCCGCCGACGCCGCCCAGTGGGCGGAGCGCGCCCAGCGGCTCTCCACCCTCCAGGGCCCGAGCCGGATGCTGCGCTTCAACCACCTTCTCGCCCTCGGCCTGAGCGGATTCGCCAAGAAAGGCATCGAACTCGCCGGTGATCTTCCCGATCCGCTGCTCGTGCCGCCCGCGAACATCGATCTGCTGCTGGCACGGGGCCAGTTGAGGCTGTGGTCGGACGATCTGCCGGGCGCCCGCGCCGACCTGCTCGGGGCCGTGGCCAACTGCCGCCGGGGGACGGTGCCGCTGCGTCTGCTCTCGGCGTCCGCGCTCGCGCAGACCCTGCACCGGCTCGGCGACTGGGACGAGGCGCTGATCCACGCAGAGGCGTCCGCGTCGATCGCCGACGACACCGAGCAGTCGTGGCTCAAGCCCGTCACGCACGCCATCGCCAGCTGGATCCTCTCGGCCCGCGGCAGCTGGGATCGCGCCTCGGCCCATCTGCGGCTCGCCCTGGACGCACCGGGCTGCGACGAAAGCGCCCTCGCCTACGCGTACGCGGCCTCGGCGCACGGGGCGTTCGCCGAGGCGCGCGCGGAACCCGAGCGGGTCGTCGAGGCGCTGCGGCCGCTGCTCGGCTTCGCCACGCACGACGGGGTAAACGAACCGGGCGTGGTGTCCTGGCGCGAACTCCTGGTCGACGCGCTCATCCAGCTCGGCGAGCTCGACGAGGCGGAGGCGGTCCTTGTGCCCTACGAGGAACGGGCCTCGGAACGCGGGCAGCACGCGGCGCTGTCCGCGGCAGCCCGGGTGCGCGGCAATCTGCACGCGGCGCGCCGGGAGACGGACCGCGCGCAGGCGGCGTTCCTGCGGGCGCACGACCAGGCGGCGCAGATCCCCTCGCCGTTCGGCCGCGCCCGCGTCGACCTCGACCACGGGGCGTTCCTGCGCAGGATCGGCCGCCGCTCGGTCGCCGTGACCCAGCTCCAGGCGGCGTACACGACGATGAGCGAACTGGGCGCCGCGCCCTACCTGGCGCGGTGCGAACGGGAGCTGGACGCCTGCGGCCGCGCGGCGCCCGCCCGGCCCGCGCACGACACGGCGGCCGCCGACTCCGACACCGCCGCCGAGGGACTCACCCCGCAGGAGCTGGCCGTGGCGCGGCTGGCGTCGCAGGGCTTCACCAACCGGCAGATCGCCACCGCCCTCGCGCTGAGCGTCAAGACCATCGAGTACCACCTGGGCCACACCTACACGAAGCTCGGGATCACCTCCCGCATGGGGCTCGTGCACCACTTCGCCCCCCGGGACCGGCGTGCGTCGTCCTGACCTCGCCCCCTGGTAGGAGCCCTGACAAACCGGGGTAATCCCTGGGCGGTTCCCTGAGGCACCCTTGCCGCCGCCCCGCGTAACGTCGTGGCTGGTCAGGGGACGGGATGCACGACTGGGGGTGCACAGATGGCTGTCACGGACTGTCCGGGGGTACGCGGCGACGCGCCACCGGCCCTGCGTCTGCAGCTCCTGGGCGGATTCCGCCTCAGCCGCGGCGACGGGCACGGCGGCTCTCAGGTCGACGTGTCCGCCAGCGGGCAGCAGTTGCTCGCCCTGCTCGGGCTGCGCGGCCCCGCGACGCGTTCGGTGCTCGCGGGGACGCTGTGGCCCGACGTGGCCGAGGAACGGGCCCGTGCCTGTCTGCGGACGGCCATCTGGCGTCTGAACACCGCGGGTTCGGCCGTCACCGACCCCCGGCCCGGGGTGCTCGGGCTCAGCCGGCAGGTCCGGATGGACACCCGGGACTTCACCGCCACGGCGCACCACATCCTGACGGCCCCGGCAGAGGGGATCGGGCCCGCGTGCGCCGCGCTGATGGGCATGGGGGAACTGCTGCCCGGCTGGTACCAGGACTGGGTGGTGTTTGAGCGGGAGCGGCTGCACCAGCTGCGGCTGCACGCGCTTGAGGCCCTTTCGGCGCGGCTCGTCGTGCAGCAGCAGTACGCCCCCGCACTCGAAGCCGCGCTGGAGAGCACCCGGATCGACCCGCTGCGCGAGAGCGCACACCGGGCGGTCGTGACGGTGCACCTCGCCGAGAACAACCTCGCGGAGGCGGTGCGCCACTTCAAGGCGTTCCGCGGGCTGCTCCGCACGGAGCTCGGCATCGAGCCCTCGGAGCAGTTCCGCACGATGGTGCGCCATGCGCTGGCCTGACCGGGCGCCCGCATCGGGGGCGCCGCACAAACGGGTGACGTGCCACCACGGCGTCACCGCCGGCCTGTTCGTCCGTGCGCGCTCGGGGGCGCACGGGCCGCAGGTCGTCCCGCCCACACCTGCCGACCGTGTCGGGGGACACGGCCGGCAGGCCCCGCCGACGCTCGACCACGCACGGACACGGGGGTGCCGCGCGCGGTGACGGGGAGAGCGTCGGACAC
>NZ_JBNNJZ010000871.1:0-2497 GCF_050270335.1 Streptomyces sp. NPDC059900 | reverse complement strand
CGTACGGGCACCACCGGCCCCGACCCCTCGCCCCACGCCCCGCCCGGGGCCGTCCGGCGGCTCACCGAGGCGCTCGTCGCCCTGGGGCCGTTCGCCGCGGCGCTCGTCGCCTACAAGGCGCTGCTCGACTACGCCCTGCCGGAGGACTGGTTCAGCCTCTCCGTGCTCCGGTACCTGTTCGCCGGACTCTGCGCCCTGTGTCTGGGCTTCGCCCTGCGGATGGCGGCGCAGTGGCGGACGGATCGGTCAACGGAGCAGGAACCGTCCCCATCGCTCCTGCCTCCGGCGGAGGTCTGCGTACGACGGCTGGTCGACGACTCGGCGCACAGCGTGCTGGCCGAGTTCCGCGTGCTGTCACACCGCGGCGAGGACTTGGCCGGGTGGTCGCAGTACCTGGACGATCACCACGTGCCACCTACCGCGATCGGCACCTCCTACGGGCTTCGCATGCTCTCGGCGTGCGACCTGCGCGAGCCGCGTGTGGGCAGGCGCCGGGTCCTGGACTCGCTGCTCGCGCTCCAGAAGACCGGCGGCGGCTGGGCGGCCAGTACCCAGCGCGACCGCGGCCGGCCCGAGGTCACCGCGTGGGTGCTGGCCGCGATGGTGCGCAGCGGCCTCGACGATGCGACGCGTGCGCAACTGACCGGCGTGCTGGAGGACATGCTCGATCCCGCGCAGGACCCGCTTGGCATGGACTGCACCACTGTGCTCACGATCGTGGTGGCCGCACTGGCCGAGATCGCGCCGGAGTCCGCCGGGCTGCTGCGTCTGGTCCACCGGCTGGCCGACGCGGCCCGCCCCGGCGCGGCGGCGACGGGCGGCGCTACGGCTTGCTGGGGAGAGAGCGTGCATGCGATCGAGCCGTCCGCCGCGCACACCGCGCGTGCCGTCCTGGCCCTGCACCGCGCGGCCCAAGTGCTGCCGGACGGCGCGCCCTTCGCCCGGGTGGCCGGGGCCGGCCTGAGGTGGCTGTGCGCCACAGACCTCGAACTTCGCCTCATGGACGAACAAGTGCGCCGCCCCATGGCGGACGGAAGCGTGGACGCCTTGCTGGTGGGCCACTTCACCCCGGCATGGGTAACGCGGGCGCTGCTGCTGCCCGGCGCGCCCCCGGCGCCCGAACTGCTGGCCGTGACCGCGCGCTCAACCCTCGACTGCTTCAAGGATGGCACCTGGCGATGGCACGACGGCAGACAACCGATCTGGCTGGCCTACCAAGGGACGGTGACGATGCGGGAGTACGCGCTGCGGGTCACGCCACGCCCCCTGCGGGCACGGGACCTGTGAATACCCGGCGCCGCACCCTCACGGTCGTCAGCTGGAACCTGCACGAGGGGGTGGACGGTTCGAGCGGCGCCTTCGCCGACGCGGCGGGCCCCGCCGACCCCCGTGCGACCGAGGAGGTCCTCGCCATGATCGCCGAACGGAAGGTGGACGTGGCCGCGTTCCAGGAGGTGGGCTTCGACCGGCACGGACACGCGGAACTGCTCGCGGAACTGCGGCGGCGGACCCCGCTGCGGCACCTGGCGGCGCATCCGCTGCACGCCTCTTCGTTCACGCCGGGCCGTCGCAGCGGCGTTGCCGTGGCCAGCCGCTTCCCGCTGCGCAACACGGCACGCTACGTGCTGCCCAACCCCGGGCTGCGTGTCGTCCTGGACGGCCAGGAGATCCTCAGCCACGACAAGGGGCACCTACGCGTCACCGTCGACCTGGGCGAGGACGAGATCGATGTCGTGTCGCTGCACTCGTTCCCCTTCTACCTGTTCCGGCGCGATGCGGCGGACCCGGAGTTCAAGGAGATCTGGCGTGCGCTCGCCGACGAGCTGGACCGGCCCGGCGGGCCGCGCCGGCTCCTGGTGTGCGGCGACTTCAACGCGAATGCCTCGGACCTGCTGCTCGACACACTGGACGTGCCTCTGGCCAGCACCTTCGACGGACGGCCCACCCAGCGGGACCGCAGCGTGGACGATGTCCTGCACTCCTCGGACCTGGTCCTCACCGAGTCCGTGACCCTCGACAACTACTCGGATCACCGGGCCTGCGTGGCCGTCTTCCAACTCCCCTCCGAGGACGAGTGCGCGGGCCCTGGTGATGGTCCCTGACGAAGGCAGGTGGACAGGGTGGGAGAACATCTGACGCGGGCGCGCGAACACCTGGAGGCGGCGCTGGGCGGCGATGTCCCCGAAGCGCGGCGGCTCGCCGTGGCGCGCGCCGCGGTGGCCGAACTGGCAGACAAGACAGCCCTGCTGGGAATGCTCACCGAACTCGCGGACGGCACGCAGACCACCGCCGCCTGCGCCCGCCGCTCCTACCGCGACACCCTGGGCTGCCACTGGCGACTGCTGCTCCTCGACGGCGGCTACCCCTACACCCTGCGGCTGCACGCGTGGCGGGCGGCCGGCCCGGACGAGGGACTGGACATCCACAACCACCGGTCCGCGCTGGGCTCCGCGGTGGTGCGCGGCGAGCTGCGCTCCGACCTGTACGTGTCCGAGGA
>NZ_JBNNJZ010000870.1:0-2498 GCF_050270335.1 Streptomyces sp. NPDC059900 | reverse complement strand
GCGTGGTCGAGGATCGCCGCGGGCCGGCGCACATCGGCCTGCACGTAGTCCGTGGCGCCTTGCGGAGTGCTGACCAGCAGGGCCTCGGCGTGCCGCAGCACGATGGGGTCGTTGTCGGCGTACACGACCCGGGAGTCGGGGGCGATCGTCTGGACGATCTGGTGGAGGTTCGGCGCGGTGGGGATGCCGGTGCCGATGTCGAGGAACTGCCTGACACCGTTGTCAGCCAGCCAGGCGGCGGCGCGGTGCATGAACGCCCGGTTCCGGGCCGCGTTCGCGCGGGCCTCGGGCGGCAGCTTCTCGCCCATTTGCTGATCGACGAGGTAGTTGTCCTTGCCGCCCAGAAGCCAGTCGTAGACACGCGCCGGGTGGGGCTTGCTGGTGTCGATGAGGGAGTTGGCGTCTTCTGCGGTCATCGGTGGCTCCCCTACGTGTCTGAGCGTGTTCGGTGCGCGGCGGGCGGGGGGGCCGAGGTGATGTGCGTCCCGCCCCGGCCCGCAAGGATCTTCCGACCCTACAGGGCGACGGGTCAACTGTTGTGGCTGGTGGGAGAGTTCGTCGCGGTCGTGGCCGGGGGTGTGGCTACAGCTGGCGGAGGTGGTCGCGCAGGCTGCGGGCGGCCTGCGCCATCAGGGCGTCGGCACCGGGCTGCGCGCTGGCGGGCACGAGGGACTCGGTCAGTACGGCGATCGCGAAGGTCTGCCCGTCGGAGTGCTCGACGACACCGATCTCGTGGCGGAGGTTGAGCAGCGTGCCGGTCTTGGACGACCAGGTGCTGGCGTCGGAACTGAAGTCCGGGGTCAGCCGGTGGCGCAGTACGTTGTGGGCCATGAGGTCGCGCAGCCGCTCGGCCACATCCGGGTGGATCTTCGACGGGGTCCACAGCGCTTGCAGCAGGTCGACGTAGGTGCGGGCGCTGCCCGTGTTGGCGCGGGTGGTGTCGAGCTGGGGCACCCGGTGTCCGCGGCCGCTGGTGCCGGCGTCGATGGCCAGGGCATGGGCGAGATGGACCTCGTCGGCGTCGAAGCGTTCCGCGGGTGTATCGGACAGTTTGCCCGTGTTGTTCCGGACGGCGATGCCTCGGATGCCGAGCTCGTAGAGGATGCCGGAGACCTGGCTGGGCGGGGTGAGCTCGAACAGCGCGTCGGCGGCCATGCCGTCGCTCAGGCAGACGCTCAGGTAGAGCAGGTCGTCGATCGCGACGCGGGCGGGATGGCGGAATCGGCTGAGCCCGGTGGGTCCTGGCGTGGTGATCCGTCCGGGCTGCACGTCTAGCATCGTCGCTCCGTCGAGCTCGCCCCGGCGGATGCGCTCGAGCGTCGCGAGCGCGAGCGGGACCTTGACCAGGGAGGCCGAGGGCAGGTGGGTGTCCGCCTCGATCCCCAGCTCTTCGCCCGTGTGCAGGTCCCGCACGAGCAGGCAGCCGTGCAGGCCGCCGTCGCTCAACTGGCCGCGAATGTCGCGCAGCAGGGACTCGGTGTTCAGGCCGCCGTACATACCGAGGTGCGTGCCGCCTTCCGTGGCGCCGTTCATGCTGCCGTTCCTCCCGTGGTCACGGCCGGGGCGACCGCGCCCAGGCAGCGGGCGATGGCCTCGCCCAGGCGCGCTTCGACGGGCTGCGGATTGCCGTCCGCCGCGGCGGCCAGGGCGAATCCCCGGCCAAGAGCGATCTCGCCGATGGGCCGCCAGGTCAGGGCGAGTTCCTCGGCCTGCGCGAGCGAGCACAGCAGCAGGTCGCCCGAGCAGAGGACCTCGGCAGCGGCGCTCGTCAGGTCGGCGGCGGCGACGAGCTGCGCGGGACGCAGGCCCACCGCGTCGCGCAGCCGCGTCAGCGGGTCGCGGATGTGCGGCACATCGTCCTCCGGCTGGATCCACACGCGGCGGGCAGGGCCGGGCGTGGCACGCCCCACCCGCAGTGTCTCCAGGTAGACGCGCCGCACCCCGGGATCCCTCGCTCCGGCGAGGCCGAGCGGCACGGACCACACCGCCTCGTCCGCGGGCACCGCGAGCAACGCGGCGCGCACCTGCTGCGCGCGCAGGAGCTCCCTGCGCTGGGTCGGCGCCGCCATTCGCAGGTCGAGCGTGATGCCGTGCCCGCGGGCATCGGCGACGAGCCGGGCGAGGCCCACCGTGGAGCAGATGCCGGGCACCGCGAGCCGCCACGGCTTGCGCTTGACGGCTTCGGCCTCGTCGAGGAGCACATCGGCCGCCTGTACGAGCTGCCGGGCCGTCGGCAGCATGTCCCGCCCGAAGGGCGTGAGTACGGCACGCCTGGACGTGCGCTCGAACAGCGGCTCACCGAAGCGTTCTTCGAGCGCGGCAACGCGACGGCTCGCCACCGACTGGGACATCCGGGCCGCGGCCGCTCCGTCGGTGAAACTGCCGTACTGGCTGACGCTGACGAACGCGCGACACGCTCCCACCAGATCCACGCCGTCAACCCTATGCCAGATCAGCATGGAATCGCGCATGAGCGTATTGGACCGCATACGCACCCC
>NZ_JBNNJZ010000869.1:2100-2499 GCF_050270335.1 Streptomyces sp. NPDC059900 | reverse complement strand
GGTCTTCCCCTCGCGGGGGGGGGGCGGGGGGGGGGGGGGGGGGGGGGGGGTGGTGGGGGGGGGGCACGGGGGGGGGGGGACAGAGGCCGGCGCAGGGCGTGGGACGGCGGCCGGGACTAGACCGCCATGCCGTACACGATGGTGAAGACCGTGCCCAGCGATCCGATGATGAAGACGCCGGTCAGGCCCGCGATGATCAGGCCCTTGCCCTGTTCCGCGCTGAAGGTGTCGCGCAGCGCCGTCGCGCCGATGCGCTGCTTCGCCGCGCCCCAGATCGCGATCCCGAGACAGAGGAGGATGGCGATCGCCATCACGACCTCGATCATCACCCGTGCCTCGTTGCCCAGGCTCCCGAAGGGTCCCCAGTCGGGGGCGATCCCGCCGATGATGGTGGTGATG
>NZ_JBNNJZ010000869.1:0-2090 GCF_050270335.1 Streptomyces sp. NPDC059900 | reverse complement strand
ACCGGAACCAGGTCTCATTCTGTGGTGGTGATGTCGCCTTTTTCGGCTGCCAAAAGCATGTGTAACTCACCGCCCCTAGTGGGTTGTTCCGTCACCTCTGTCTACCGCATCGCAGAGGACAGCTCATTCTCGCCGACAAACGGGCCAGTGCATGTCGACTTGGCGTCATTCGTTGGCTGAAACGTATGGTCACTCTGTGTATCACGGTGAGTGACGCCGGGCAATGACGGCCCGGCGAGCCCTCTGACCAGGTCTCATTCTGACCTGGTTCCGGTGATGGCCACTCACATCATGGGTCATGTACGCCCGTCGAGGCTATCCAGGCCATCCAAGCCGTCGAGCCCATCCAGCCCATCGAGCCCGTCGAGCCCGTCCAGGTCGCCGAGGCCGCCGCCCGTCACGACGTACGAGCAGTCGGTGTAGCGGTAGCCGGGCTGGATCTTGCTGCCCTCGGTGTTGTTGCGGACGCCTCCCACGCTGCTCGCGTCGCGCTTGTAGAGGAAGTGGTAGTCGCCGGGGGGCAGGTGGAGCGTCTTGCTCGGGTATCCGCTGCCCGCAAGACAGGCCTTCTTGCCCTTGGCCTTGCTGGTGTACGTCTTGCAGCCGGCGCACGAGCCGAGCTTGAGGCTGCCGGTGGTCGGGCCGGTGTAGAGGACCTCGAGGGGCCCCGGGCCGCCGTTCTCCAGGACGTACGTGAGTTTGCCGCCGCCCGGCGACTTGGCCGGGGGCAGGCTGCGGCCCGCCGCGGGGCGGGCCTCGGCGATCTCGGCGGCTATGGCGATGTCCTTGGCGCGGTCGCGCTTGCCGTTGCTCTTGTAGGTCCCGGCGAAGTCGTTGAGCGTCTTGGCCGCGTCCGCGAACTTCCCGTCCTTGAATTCGTCCACGCCGCACGCGTACGTCCCGGACTCCACGGCGCTCGCGGCGTCACCGGAGAGGCCGTCGCCCGCGCCGTCGGGCAGGGCCTTCGCGGTGGAGCCGATGTTGCGCAGCTCGTCGGTGGCCTTGCAGGGTTCGGCGCCCTTCAGGGCCGAGGAACGCTCGTCGATGGCGGCGCGGATGGCGGGCTCGACCTTCCCGGCCTGGCCGGAGTCGGGGAAGGTGCGCAGGAGCTGGCCGAGCTTGCCGCCGCCGTCCGTCGTGCCGAGGCTCTGGCTGCCGCACTCGTAGAGGGAGGTGGCGAGGCGGTCGTCGGGCCAGGTGGCGAGGGAGCCGAGGCGGTCCTTGCCGAGGGAGCCGGGGAGGGTGCGGAGGTACTCCAGCGGCTTGAGGGCGTCGCAGTACTTGCGCTCGTCGTACGGGGCCGCGACGGACTTGTAGTACGCCGTGAGGCGGTCCGGCACGCGCCCGGCGGCCTTCGATCCGGGGTGGTCGTCGCCGAGGTCGCGGTAGATGGCGAGGGCGGAGCGGTAGTCGTCCTCGGCCTCGTCGAAGCTGCGGCTGCCGGAGGCGGTGACGATCCGGTCGGCCTTGGCGAGCCGGTCGAGCAGCATTTCCTCCACGGCTTCGTCGCGGGCGGCGTCGTACGCGACGACGCCTCCGGCGGGGACGGCGAGCAGGACGAGCCCGAGCCCGACGGCGAACGGCGCGCGCAGGGGGCGGCTCTGGGTGGAGCGCAGAGCGCGGCGGGCGCCGTCGGCGGCGGCGAGGAGCAGGAAGGCGACGAATCCGACGAGTACGCCGCCGGGGACGCCGTCGACCTCGGCGGGCAGCGCCACGAAGAGCAGCGCGGCGGTCGCGGCCCAGCAGAGGGCGGCGAGGAGCCACTGCTTCAGGAGGACGTATCCGAGCCCGAGTCCGGTGAGGTTGAGCAGGGCGGCGGAGAGGGCGTGGAGGGGGTCGGGTGGCGAGGCGGGCGTCGGCGCGGGCGTGGGGGCGGCTGCTGGTGTGGGGCTGGCGGGGCTTGTGGGTGGGCCGTATGCGGGTGTGGTTGGGGGGAGTGGTGGCGCGTATGGGGGTGTGGTGGGGGGAGGTGGGGGCGGCGCGAGTGGGGGTGGTGGCGTGAACTGGGTTCGGGGGGGTGTGGGGGGAGTGGTGGGGGGTGGGGGGGGGATGGGGGGCGGGTTATGGTCGGGGGTCGCTGGTGGTGTGGT
>NZ_JBNNJZ010000868.1:0-2500 GCF_050270335.1 Streptomyces sp. NPDC059900 | reverse complement strand
GCGCGCCCCTCACCGCGTGCTCCCTCACTGAGAGCCCCGGAACTCCGGCCCCTCCACGATCAGTCCGGCGACCAGCGTGCCCGACATGCCCGCGTGCGCGAGCCCGCCGCCGGGGTGCGCCCAGCCGCCGGCCGCGAAGAGCCCCGGCAGGCCCGTGCCGTTGGCCGGGTGGAGCAGCCGCCCTTCGCCTGCCGCGAGGGACGGGGGCGGGACCGCGCCGCCGTCGGCGCCGGTGGCCCCGGCGATGTCGGCGGGGGCATGGACCTCGTGCCACAGCAGCCGCTCCCGCAGCCGGGGGACCACCGACCCGGCGCGGTCGATGAGCCGCTCCACGTCCGCCGCGGTGACCTCCGTGTGCGCGGGCACCGTGACCGTCAGCGTGAGCGCCTCGTGCCCGGCGTCGGGCACGAGCGCGGGGTCGGCCGGGCGCAGCACCGTGAGGGTGGGGGCCTGGGGGAGTCCGGGTTGGTCGCCGAAGACCCGGTCGAGCTCGTCCCGGCGGTCGGAGGTGTGCAGCACCGTCCGGTGGGGTGTGCCGTCGGGCCGGGCGTCGCGCAGGGCGAGGAAGATCATGAGACGGCTCGGCAGTCCCGAGCGGGCCTGCACCTCACCCTCCGCCCGTATGTTCACACCGGATGCGCCGGGCATCCCGGATACACCGGACAACAGGCCGTCGAGCGCGCCGGGCGCGACCCCGGCGACCACGAAGTCCGCCTCCTGCGCCGTCCCGTCCGCGAGCTCGACGCCCGCGGCGCGGCCGTCCTTCTCGATGATCCGGGCGACGGGGGAGTCGAACGCGAACTCGACCCGGCGGGCCAGGCACCGTTCGTACACGGCGCGTGCGAGCGCGCGCATGCCGCCGCGCACGGACCACGCGCCGAAGGTGTGCTCCATGTAGGGCAGGACGGCGGCGCTCGCCGGGGTCGTGCGGGGGTCGAGTCCCCATGCGAGGGCGTACTGCTCGAGGAGCGCGAGGAGGCGTGCGTCGCCGCCCAGTTCGAGCTCGCCGACTCCGGTGAGGGTGGTCGCGCGCAGGTCGCGCCGCAAAAGGCGCTTGTGCGGCACCGAGGGGTAGGGCTCGCGCTCGGCGAGAACCCGCCAGTTCGGCCAGAGCGGCTCTTCCAGGAGGGGGCGCCGGGTGCGGTCCCATGCCTCGCGGGCGCGGTTCATGTACCCCGACCAGAGGGCGCCCGCGTCGCCGCCGAGGGCCGCGTCCAGGGCCTCGCCGACGCCCGCGCGCGAGGCGTTGGGCAGGTCGACCGCCTTGCCGTCCGCGAAGACATGCCGCACGGCGGGCTCCACCTGGGACAGCTCGACGCACTGCTCCAGCGGTTCCTTGCCCGTCTTGACGAACAGGTCGCGATAGACGGCGGGCAGATGCAGGAGACCGGGGCCCGTGTCGAAGGAGAAGCCGTCACGCCCGACGCTGCCGAGCGCGCCGCCGTACGTACCCGACCGCTCGTGCACCACCACCCGGTGGCCCGCGACGGCCAGCCGGGCGGCGGCCGCCATCGCGCCCATCCCGGCGCCGATCACCACAATCCGTGCCATGCCAGGGACTTTATCGGCCACCACTGACAGTCACGCCGGGAGCCCTCAGTCCGGCGGCCGTCCCGCGTGCGCCGCGAGGTGTTTCTCCTCGCGCCGCTGTGCCCTGCGCCGCAGGAACCGCCGGATCCGCGAGACCAGGAAGTACACCGCGATCAGGCCGAGCACCAGCAGCACGGCCGCGATGATCGCCGCGGCCTCCGGGTAGAACATCGCGAAGGTGACGATCCCGCCGACCCCGAGATCCTCCGCCGTGCTCACGATGATGTTGCTGAACGGCTCCGGCGACGAGTTGATCGCCATCCGCGTCCCGGCCTTCACGAAGTGGCTCGCCAGCGCCGTCGAACCGCCCACCGCGCCCGCCGCCAGATCGGACAGCGAACCGCTCTGGCCCGCGAGCAGCGCACCCACCACCGCGCCGGAGACCGGCCGGATCACGGTGTGCACCGTGTCCCACACCGAGTCGACGTAAGGGATCTTGTCGGCGACGGCCTCGCAGGCGAAGAGGATCCCGGCGGCGATCAGCACATCAGGACGTTGCAGCGACTCGGGAACCTCGTCGGTGATCCCGGTCGCGCCGAAGACACCGAGCAGCAGGACCACGGCGTACGCGTTGATCCCGCTGGCCC
The DNA here is from genome assembly GCF_050270335.1 of Streptomyces sp. NPDC059900. Lineage (NCBI taxonomy): Bacteria > Bacillati > Actinomycetota > Actinomycetes > Kitasatosporales > Streptomycetaceae > Streptomyces > Streptomyces sp. NPDC059900. Next base: position 323 of record NZ_JBNNJZ010000868.1, on the reverse strand, counting down.
AGCCGCTGGTGAACACCAGGGGGAGTACGGACACGGACGCGATCGTAACCAGTCGGGAACGTCCCGGCCCGGGGTTGAGTGCCCGGGTCTGAGTATCCGTACCTAGAGATGGAGATGAGTATGAGCGCGGATGGGTCCCGACCTGCGCAGACGGAAGAGTGAGGGACACGGAGAAGGGCGCAGCGTCCGTACCGCCGACACGGGGCGGCGGAACGGCGCGGCGCCCTTGGCCGCTCCTCCCGCCTCGCCGAAGGCGGGAGCGAGACACGGGGTGACGGGCGACCACCCGGGGATGACCACCGGGGGGCCGAACGGGGGAGTAC
>NZ_JBNNJZ010000867.1:0-2515 GCF_050270335.1 Streptomyces sp. NPDC059900 | reverse complement strand
TTCCTGGACGGTGTGCGAGAGCTGCTGCGTCGGCGGCACGGTGGCTCCTTGGTCGTCGGGGGTCACGCGGGGCCCGGGAAGATCTCGGGAGCGAACACGGCAAGTGCGGTGAGGATAGCGGTACAGAACGGGCCGTCGGCGGCGGGCAGTTCGCCCTGGCCCGCGGCCACGGCGGCTTCCTTGTCAAAGGGCAGTTCGGCGACGACCGGCATCGGCGGCGGCGCACCGGAGGCGGCGAAGGGGTCGGCTCCGTGGAGTTGGGTCTTGTTGAGCACGCAGCCCAGCACCCGCGCCGAAAGCCGGGCCTCGACCAGCGCCCGCTCCAGCTCCTCCAGCGCACCGGATGCGACGTCGTGCGGCTCGGCAACGACGGCGATGTGCTGGACGCCGGAACAGACAGCGAGCGTCTCGGGGCCCCAGCCCGCCCGGCAGTCGACGACCAGCACACCGGCCAGCTCCGAGAGCCGGTCGACGGCGCAAGCCAGCGTGGCCGGCAGGTCGAGGGACGGGTCAGCGGCCAGCCGCGCCGGATCGCCCAAACCCAGGAGGAAGGCGCCGGGCTCCGATCCGTGGCCCGGCCACAGCGGTTGCAGCAGTCCTTCGATCGAGCGGTAGACCAGCTCCACCCGGTGGTCCAGTGCGAAGTCGGCGAGGTCGCGATGGTGCGTCGCGTTGCGGTGCCTGGCCAGCAGCCGGGTCAGGCCGGCGTTCGTGGCGTCGCCGTCCATCAGGAAGATCTCGTGACCGGTGTCGCGCAGCGCCGTGTTGGTGAGCATGGCCGCGGTCGCGGCGATCAGCGTCTTGCCGCTGCCCGGCCCGCTGGAGACCAGGGCGACCGAGCGCGGCTGTCCGGGGATGTGGTCCTCGTATGTCACGAATGGCCCCCTCGATGGCCGTCAGAAGATCGGCATGTCGATGTCGATGTCGATGCGCTTCTTCTCCCGGCCGGCAGGCGCAGGACGGCCGTGGGAGACCGCGCCGCCGGGCTCCGGCCCGCCGCCCTCCTGCTCCGCGCTGCGGCGGAGGCTGTCGCGCAGGTTCTCCTCGGCCGCCCGGGTGTAGGGGTGCGCCGGGCCGAGCCGGGTGTGCAGCCCCGCCACGGTCTGTTCGTCCAGCTGCCGGGCCGCCTCGGGCAGGCCGGCAGCCATCAGCGTGTTCGCCTGCCCCAGACAGGCGAGCAGGGTGTAGGGGTGCTGGGCGCCGATCGTCTTGGCCAGGCCGCGCCGGCCCTCCTCGCCCCAGTCGGGGTGCGGGGCGCTGTAGCCCGATTCGCGGGTCAGCAGCGCCAGGTTCACCCGGCAGATGTGGGTGAAGGGGTGGTCGGGGCCGAAGACCTGCTCGTAGGTCGGCAGCGCGTCGGCCACCAGCTGCCGGGCCCGCTCGTGGCGGCCCAGCGCGCGAAAGTCCGCGGCCAGGCTCAGTACGCAGGCAAGGGCGTGGGGGTGGCGGGCGCCGCCCAGCTCCCGGTAGAGCTCCAGGGCCGTCTCATCCAGCCGCTGTGCCTCGCGCACCAGGCCCGAGCCGCCGCAGCGGCGCAGGGTGGCGGCCAGGCTGCGGGCGGTGTGCGAGCGGTCGATCCGGGCCCGCTCGCCCATCTGGGTGAACCGTTCGTAGGCCTCGCGCAGCCGTACCCGGGAGGTCTCGTATTGGCCCAGTTCCCGGTAGTAGGTGCCCAGGTTGCGCGCCGAGACCCAGGTGCGGTGGTGTTCGCTGCCCAGAACGCGCCTGCGGCGTTCATAGGTCTCGCGGTCCAGCTGGATGGCTTCCTGCGGGACGCCGGTCATGGACAGCGAGACCGCCAGGTTGCTGGCGGCGCTGAGCGTGTCGGGGTGTTCGTCGCCGAAGGTGTGCCGGTAACCGTCCCAGGTCGCCTGGTCCTCCGCGAACGCGTCGGGGAACCGGCCGGCGTACAGCAGGTCGACGCCGCGGCTGCGGGCGGCCGTGAGCGAGTGCGGGTGCTCAAGGCCCAGGATGGTGCGCAGTTCTTCCAGGGCGGGCGAGTTCAGCTGCTCGGCCCGGCCGAACTCGCCCAGCGCGCGGTGCGCGTTGGCCAGCTGCACGCGCAGCCGGGGCAGCAACGGGTCATCCGCCAGGGGCGCCGCCTCCCAGCGGGCCAGGACCCGGCTGCCCAACTCCACCGCGGTGAACCACTGGTAGGTGCGCCACAGATAGCGGACCTGGTTGACCAGCCAGCGCCGCACGGCGACATCCGTGCTGTCCAGGGCACCCGAGGGACTGATGTGCCGGACGAGTTCGCCGTACTGGGCGCCGTAGGAGGCGCTGTCGGCCGAGGCGTCGGGCGGCGCGTAGTCGGCGAGGATGCGCAGCACCTGGTGGCGGGTGATGTGCTGGATCTCCTCGTCCATGTGGTCGCGCAAGAACGCCAGGAACAGGGTGTGCGACAGGATGCGGCCCCCGCCCTGGTAGTCGACCCGCACCAGGGCACGCCGGGACAACTCGTGCAGGACACAGGGGAACAGGACGCTGGCGGCCAGCCGCGCGTCGGGCGCGGAGA
>NZ_JBNNJZ010000866.1:0-2531 GCF_050270335.1 Streptomyces sp. NPDC059900 | reverse complement strand
GGGTGACACGGCCGGGGTGCTGGTCGGCGAGTTCCCGCAGGTCGGGCGCGGAGCGGGCGACGGCGAGCACGGGCACAGCGCGGGCGGCCAGCGTGGTGACGGCGGGGCGCAGAATGCGGCTGGCTCCGATGACAAGGACGTGTGCGGCCTGTGCTGAGCGGGCGCGGGGTGCGGACAGGGGCTGTTGGGGCATCGTCGCGGCTTCCTCCCGGTGGGCAGGAAGCCATCATCGCTCACTGTTGCTCGTTTCTGCTCATTGACGCTTGTTAATGAGAGTGAATAGGGTGCCGTTGTGGCGCTGCCGGCCGATGGCCCAAAGCAGCGCCGACGTTCTCGTCGCCCGGTCCGCGAGGTGTCCCATGGCTGTTCCCCCTTCCTCCTCTCCCCGGCCCCTGCGTACCGCACCGCCGCCCGCCTCACGGGGCGGCATCGGACTCGCCCAGGGGTGCTACGGCCTGCGCGGCAACCTCGAACTCGTGCTCTGCGACGAGCAGGACGGCCTGTGGGTGCTGTGGTTCAACAGCGACCCGCAGGACACCGCCCCCGAGCCGGGCGGCCCGCCGCCGGGCGAGTGGAGCGGCGCACTGCGGTTCGCCACCGGCCGGCGTTACGACGAGGTCGGCGTGCTGCAGAGCCGCCACGGCCCGCACCACCTCGAACTCCTCACACGCTCCAGTGACTCGGCATATCGCCTGCGCTGGAGCCCCGAGCAGGCCTTCACCGCCGAACAACCCCCGCCGAGCACACCCGCCCGCGCCGTCGGCACGGCGGAGACCGAAAACGGCACCCTGTGGACCGGCATCCTGACCGAGGACGGACGGCCCCGGCTCCTGCGCGCGGACACCACCGCCTACCCCCGCCTCACCTGGGCCGACGACACTCCCGCGGCCGAACTGCCCACCGACGACCGGTGGACCGCGATGACCCTCGCCGCAGGCGCAGGCGCAGGCCCCGGCCCCGGCTCCGCCAGCAACGCGGACGCAGAGCGCCCCGCAGCCGTGCTGGTCGGCGACCGCGAAGGCATCTGCCTCTCCCCCACCGGCGCAACGCATCCGCTCCCGGCCGCGACCCGCGTCGCCGCGGTCGCCGCCGAGGACGGCGTACGGCTGTACCTGTGGTCCGAGGGCCCGTGGCTGGAGGTCATCACGCCGGGATCCCCCGGCGGGACGCGCCGCCTGCCGCTGCCGGGATCCGGTGAGGTGACCGCCCTCGCGGCCACCTCCCTCTCCCACGAACCGGGCGCCACCGACCTCGTCGTACGCCGTGGCGGGCATCTCTGGCATCTGCGGGACACCGGGCGCAAGGACGCCGCGACCGCCACCGAACTCACCAGCCGCCTGACGCCCGCACCGGGAAACGGCCCGCAGTCCGTTCACCGGGGCTGACCACCTGGCCCCGACGGGTACGACCACACATCGCCTTCAGGAAAGAGACCGAGGAATCACCATGCGCAGTCTCATCGTCGGCGCCGGAGGCGTGGGGACGGCCGCCGCCAGGATCGCCGCCCGGCGCGACTTCTTCGAGCACTGCGTGATCGCCGATTACGTTCTCGACCGCGCCCGGCGGGCGACCGAGGCCACCGAGGACGCCCGCTTCGTCGCCGCCCGCATCGACGCCTCCGACCAGGAGGCGGTCACCGCCCTGCTGCGCGAGCAACGCTGTGACGTGCTCCTGAACGCGACCGACCCCCGGTTCGTCATGCCCCTGTTCCGCGCGGCGCTGGCCGGTCGCGCCCACTACCTCGACATGGCCATGTCCCTCTCGCGCCCCCATCCCGAGCACCCCTACACCCGGACCGGCGTCATGCTGGGCGACGAACAGTTCGCGCTGGCCTCCGAATGGGAGAGCACCGACCGCCTCGCCCTGGTGGGCATGGGCGTCGAGCCCGGCCTCTCCGATGTGTTCGCCCGCTACGCCGCCGACCACCTCTTCGACAGCATCGAGGAGATCGGCGTACGCGACGGAGCCAACCTGAGTGTCGAGGGCCACGAGTTCGCCCCCTCGTTCTCCATCTGGACCACGATCGAGGAATGCCTCAACCCGCCGGTGGTGTGGGAGAAGGACCGAGGCTGGTTCACCACCGAGCCGTTCTCCGAGCCGGAGGTCTTCGACTTCCCCGAGGGGATCGGCGAGGTCGAGTGCGTCAACGTCGAGCACGAAGAGGTCCTGCTCATCCCGCGCTGGGTGGACGCCCGGCGCGTGACCTTCAAGTACGGGCTCGGGCAGGAGTTCATCGACGTCCTGCGCACGCTGCACAAGCTGGGCCTGGACCGCACCGAGAAGATACGCGTCGGCGACGTGGAGGTCTCCCCGCGTGACGTGGTCGCCGCCTGCCTGCCGGACCCGGCAGGACTCGGTGACCGCATGCGCGGCAAGACCTGCGCCGGGACGTGGGTGAAGGGCGTGCACGACGGCGCTGCCCGCGAGGTGTACCTCTACCACGTGGTCGACAACGAGTGGTCGATGGCGGAGTACGGCTCGCAGGCCGTGGTCTGGCAGACCGCGCTCAACCCGGTGGTCGCCCTCGAACC
>NZ_JBNNJZ010000865.1:0-2533 GCF_050270335.1 Streptomyces sp. NPDC059900 | reverse complement strand
GTGTGACGTCACGCGCCTGATTGTCTTGTGCGGCTGGCTTCCAGCCGGTCGAGGAGGGCGTCCTCGTGCCGGTCGAACGTCTCCTCATCGAGCTCGCCCGCTTCCAGCTGCTCTTCCAGTGCGGCCAGTTGCGCCTTGATGGCCGAAGGGTCGTAGTACTGGCGCTCCGCGTCGGCGACGACCTGCTCCATGACCCACAGGGAACCCCGCACGGGGGCAAGGGGCAGCAGGAGCACATCGCTCAGCAGTCCCATCGGGCCCTATCCCGCGACGGGCTGGGTGACGTCGGGTTCCACGAAGCTGTAGGGAGCCAGCGGCCCGTTGACCCGCAGGACGAGGTGGGGATGGGCCTGGCGGAGCCCGTCGACGGCATCCAGGAGCGGCTGGTAGGAGGACCGGCCCACCAGGAAGGACAGGTTGGTGATCCAGCCGGAGCTGTCGGGAGCGGCGCTGACCGCGTCCGCGTGCGGCTCCAGCGCGGCCCGCACCACCGCGGCATCCCGGGCCTCGCGATGCTGCACGGCCGTGGCGACCAGCTCGCCGAGCCGCATCTTGTCCTGGTGGCTGCCGCCCCCCGAGGCGCGGTTGCTGTCCCGCAGGGCGCGGACGTCGGGGTTCTCCGCCATGACGGTGCGCAGCACGGCATCCTCGTCGTGCTGGGCCTTGACGTTGTACTCGACCCGATCGTGCAGCGCCGCCAGACGTTCCTGGTAGTGGGTCTCGCGCTCGCTGAGGGCGGCGGCGACCGCCTCGTCGTCCGGCGCGAGACTGCCAAAGCGCATGGGCAGCACCGTGCCGCCGCTCCCGGCCTCGGACAGCACGCTCTGGTGGGCCAGCAGATCCCGCCGCTTGGGCCGCAGATTCTCCGGGGCGTCGCTGACCACTGCAATCAGCCCTCCGCTGGTGACCGTGCGCAGGGGCAGCGCGGGATTCCCCACGCCCGTCGCCCCCTCGGGCAGGCCGGGGTGTCCCGAGGCCGCGATGCCGTAGACGTACGTGCTCATTCCTGCTCCTCCTTGCGGCTGGGGGTGCGGCGCTGTCGCGACCGGGAGGGGCTCTTGCCCTCGTCGCGGGCCTGGCCGAAGGCGTCGGATATGGTCTCCGCCGCGCCGGACAGGGCGCCCTTGGTCTTGCCGTGGGCGCCTGACTCCATGGTGTCGCCGATGATGTCGGTCAGGCCTGAGGGCTTCTTGCTGCCGCTCTCCAGGTCCAGGCGGTTGCAGGCCTCGGCGAAGCGCAGATAGGTGTCCACGCTGGCGACGACGACGCGTACGTCGATCTTCAGGATCTCGATGCCGACCAGGGAGACGCGGACGAACGCGTCGATCACCAGGCCGCGGTCCAGGACCAGCTCCAGCACGTCGTACAGGCCGCTGGAACCTCCGCCTCCGCTGCTCTGCGTGGTGGCAACTGTCATGATGTTCCTCCGCTTCGTGTCGTCGATGGCCGCGAGAGCGCCGCGCACACTCGTGCGGGGTGCTTTCCCGGGCGGTGATGGCCGGCGAAATCAGCCGGCGGATGACATCCCGGGGGTGTCACCCGGAACTGCGGTCGTCGGAGCGAGCGCGCTCATAGCGCCTGAGCCGCTGATAGCCGGTGAGGATGCCCTCGCTGTCGAGCGTGACCTCGTAGCTCGCGAGCAGACTCATCGTGTCGGGGACCCGGGACAGTTCCAGGACCTCCACCTCCAGTCGCCAGCCGTTCTCGGTGGCACTGAACGTGGAGACCGCGTCGACCGGCTTGCCGGTGAGCTCCGAAAGCTGTGCGCGTGCTTCGCGGATGGCGTCGGCCGGACGGAGTCTCCTGGTGCGTCGTGACGCTGAGGACTCGGCGTGTTCGCCAGAACTCCTGGTCTTTTCGGCGGTGGTTGTTTTGCGTGTACGGGACTTTGCGCCCGCTGGCTGAGAAGAGTCAGTCATAAAGCATCTCGCCCCCTGTACCCATGGATCCCTGGCCAAACCTGGAATCCCGTGGACCGATGTGATGCCCCTGGCTTTGAACCTGGCCGGAAGAGCGTCGAGTGCGAGTAACGCCACATTTCCCGACGGACGGACGGCGCAGGCAAGGGACCGATACCGGATTCCCCGCCTGAACCGACTTACGGCACCCGATCGGAAGAGATATTTCCGAACGCGCCGAACGCGTTCTGCTCGCTCGCTGCGATCAGCCGATTACCCGGGGGCCAGAGGTTGCCGCGTTCGTGGAGGTGGCGACCTTTGCAGGCAGGACAGCGGTCAGTGCTCCCGGGAGCTTCGTTTGGCCCCAGCTTGAAGGCGGGCGTACCCGCGAAGGCGACAGATGGATCTTCTCGTTACTTCACAGGCTGGCCAGCGATGAGTTTGTGGCTCCCGGACGGTCCAATCTTGTGACCTCCCAGGAAAGGACAGCAGCGAGCGAGTCGCCTCTGGCAATTGGCGGTCGAGCCGTCGCGGGCTCCGGACGGCCACGTCCTTGGAGCCTTGCCAACGACGCAGCCGTGACAGCCAACCCAGAAACCCCCGGGGCCCTCCGTACTTACGGATGACCACAGAGC
>NZ_JBNNJZ010000864.1:0-2536 GCF_050270335.1 Streptomyces sp. NPDC059900 | reverse complement strand
GGCCGTATGGGTCCTGGACGTCACCGAACGCAAGTGGACCCGGGTGGACACCGGGCCTGTCGTCGCGGCCAACACCGCGGGCGAGGGTTCCCCTCTGCTCGTCCTGGAGAGCGACGGCTCGCTGCACGGCTACGACATCGCCAGCGGCAAGGAGAGCGCACGGACCAAGCGCCTCCTGACCGGAGAAGCCGCGACCGGCACCGGCTCCAGCGCCCCCGTCATCGAGATCGACCGCAGCCGCGCCTACGTCAATGATCCCCGGGGCAAGAAGGTCTCCGAGATCGACTACAACGACGACCTGCGCGTGGCACGCTCCTTCGACCTGGACATCGAGCCGGTCCTCATGGCGGAGACCGGCCGATGAGCCGGGCCGCGGCGAAGCAGCGCGTACGGGTGGGCGCGGCACGGCTGCGCAGCCTGATCGTGGGCCTGCTCGCCCTGGTGACGGCCGCAGCCGCCTCCGCCTGCACCACCGGCGAGGATCAGCCGAGAATCGTGGTGACCACCAACATCCTCGGTGACATCACCCGGCAGATCGTCGGCGACGAAGCCGATGTCACCGTCCTGATGAAGCCCAACGCCGACCCGCACTCCTTCGGCCTGTCGGCCGTGCAGGCCGCCCAGCTGGAACGGGCCGATCTGGTCGTCTACAACGATCTGGGTCTTGAGGAGAACGTCCTGCGGCACGTGGACGCCGCTCGCGAGTCCGGCGTCGCCACCTTCGCGGCCGGCGATGCGGCCGACCCGCTGACATTCCACACGTCCGACGACGGCGGCCCCGCAGACGAGGCCGGGCAGCCCGACCCGCACTTCTGGACCGACCCGGACCGGGTGCGCAAGGTCACCGGACTGATAGCCGACCAGGTGGTCGCGCACGTCGACGGCGTGGACGACAGCGCGATACGCGCCAACGCCGACCGCTACGGCGACGAACTCACCGACCTGACCGCCTGGATGGAGAAGTCCTTCGACCGGGTTCCCGACAACAGGCGCGCGCTGGTGACCAACCACCACGTCTTCGGCTACCTCGCCGACCGCTTCGGCTTCAAGGTGATCGGCGCGGTCATCCCCAGCGGCACCACGCTGGCCTCACCCAGCTCATCCGACCTGCGCTCGCTGACCCTGGCGATGGAAAAGGCAGGCGTACGCACCGTGTTCGCCGACTCCTCACGGCCCGCACGGCTCGCCGAGGTCCTGCGCGCGGAGATGAGCGGCCGGGTCCAGGTCGTCGAGCTGTACTCGGAGTCGCTGACCGCGAAGGGCGAGGGCGCCGACACCTATCTGCGGATGATGCGCGCCAACACCACCGCCATGACCGACGGCCTGACCGCCGCCGGGGACGGCTGACCTCCCGAACGGCGGCACACACCGGCCGACCGGGCGAAGAACCCCGCACACCACTGCCGCCACCGCGCGGCAAGAGAAGGGATACCGATGAACAAGTCCATACGCAGCAGAGCCCTCACGGGGACGGCGCTCGCCCTGGCGGTTGCCACGGCTCTGACCGCCTGCGGAGGGGAGAACACCTCTTCCGGTGCCAAGGCTGCGGACAGCGCGACCGACACGCCCGCCGCGGTCAAGGACCCGTTGGTCGCCAGCTTCGACGGAGGCCTGTACATCCTGGACGGCAAGAGCCTGGAGGTGGCCAAGACCATCAAGCTCCCCGGCTTCAACCGGGTCAACCCGGCCGGCGACAAGGACCACGTGGTCGTCTCCACCGACACCGGCTTCCGCGTGCTCGACGCCGCCGGCCAGGCCTTCACCGACATCGAGTACAAGGGTGCCAAGCCCGGCCACGTCGTGCGTCACGCGGGCAAGACGGTGCTCTTCACCGACGGCACCGGAGAGGTCAACGTCTTCGACCCCGCCGACCTGGGCGCAGGCAAGAAGCCGGAAGGGCGCACCTACGCCTCCGCCGAGGCACATCACGGCGTGGCCATCGAACTGGCCGACGGCGAACTCCTCAGCACCCTGGGCACCGAGGAGAAGCGGACCGGCACGCTGGTCCTGGACAAGAACAACAAGGAAGTCACACGCAACGAGAAGTGCCCCGGCGTCCACGGGGAGGCGGCAGCCCGGGACGAGGCCATCGCCGTCGGCTGCGAGGACGGCGTACTGATCTACCAGGACGGCAAGTTCACCAAGGTCGACGCCCCCGACGACTACGGCCGCATCGGCAACCAGGCCGGCAGTGACGCCTCGCCGGTCCTGCTGGGCGACTACAAGACCGACCCGGAGGCCGAGCTGGAGCGGCCCACCCGCGTCTCCCTCATCGACACCGAGAAGAAGAAGCTCCATCTGGTCGACCTGGGCACCAGCTACTCCTTCCGCTCGCTGGCCCGCGGCCCGCAGGGTGAGGCACTGGTCCTGGGCACGGACGGCGCGATCCACGTGATCGACCCGGCGAGCGGCAAGGTCGAGAAGAAGATCCCGGCCGTGGGCAAGTGGCAGGAGCCGCTGGACTGGCAGCAGGCCAGGCCCACCCTGTTCGTCCGCGGCAACACCGCCTACGTCTCCGACCCCAGCAAGAAGGCCC
>NZ_JBNNJZ010000863.1:0-2541 GCF_050270335.1 Streptomyces sp. NPDC059900 | reverse complement strand
GCCCTGCACGCCATCGACCTGGCGACCGGCAAGAAGACGACCTCCGTCACCCTGCCGGAGAGCACCAACGAACTGTCGGGAGTCGTCGCAGGCCACTGACCGCATACACGGTCCCTGCGGCTCTCACGCCGCGGGGACCGTGTGTGCACCGCGCCGCAAAGCCGGGGCCACGGCAGCCTGGCCGGCGGGATGCCTCCTGTCCGGTCGGCCGGGGGTCAGTCGACCGGCTTGCCCGGCTGGTCGTGCGTGGAGCAGTGGATGCCACCGCCGCCGGAGGCGATGGTGTCGATGGCCACCGGCACGATGTCCCGCTTGGGGAAGTGCTCCTGGAGGATGCTCTTGGCGCGCTTGTCGGCCTTGCGGTCGCCGAACTTGGGCATGAACACGGAGTCGTTGGCGATGTAGAAGTTGGCGTAGGTGGACACGAAGTCGTCGCCCTCGCCGGTGATCTCGTACAGGTCGGGCTGCGGCAGATCGATCACCTCGAAGCGGCGGCCCTGGGCGTCCGTCGCCTCGCTGAGCACGGCCTTGGCCTGGTCGGCGGCGCGCGACCAGGAATCGGCGGGGGTGTCGGGGTGCGCCCGGTCCAGGAGCACGACGCCGGGGGCGGTGAAGCGGACGAGACTGTCGACGTGGGCGTCGGTGATGTCCTGGCCGCGTACGCCCTTGAGCCAGATGACCTTCTTGACGCCCAGGGTCTTCTTGATCTCGGCCTCGATCTGGTCCCGGTTCTTGCCTCGGTTGCGGTTGTCGTTGACGATCGAGCTCTCGGTGATGAGCAGGGTGCCCTCGCCGTCGGGCTCGAAGGAGCCGCCCTCGGCGACGAAGGGAGCCCGCCTGCGGGGGATGTCGTACTCGGCCAGCAGGGTGCGGCCGACCTTGCCGTCGTTGGTGTGGGTCTGCTTGTTGCCCCACCCGTTGAAGTTGAGGTCGACGCCGGTGACCTTGCCGCCCTGCTCGACGAAGACGGGGACGGTGTCGCGGGCCCACAGGTCGTCGACGGGCAGCTCGATGACCTCGACGTCGCGTCCGCACGCCTTCTGGGCGGCCTTCACCTGCTGGGGCCTTGCCATCATCACGACGTACTCGTATTCGCCGATGGCACGGGCGATGCGGGCTATGTCCTCGCGTACGTAGGGCAGGTCCTCGGCCCATACGGAGTCCAGGGCGGGCCACGACATGAAGGTGCGTGCGTGGCTCTCCCACTCGGCACCCATGCGCAGCCCCTCGGCCGCGGTGTCCTGGTTGCCGGAGGTGCTCAGCAGATCGTCGCCGGGGCCGCAGGCGGATGCGCCCAGGACGACGGCTCCGATTCCGCCGAATGCGCGGAGGGCTGAGCGGCGCGAGGGGAGGAGGGGAGACACGGTGAGCTCCGATCATCGTGGTGGGGCCAACGTATTCGTCCGAAGGGTGTGACGCTCGGCGAGCACGGGCGCCGGGTGTGACGAGCTGAGGCGGACGGAACCGGTCGCTGACTCGACTCTGACACAAACTGAAAATTCAGTCAAAGTTGAGAGGGGGAAACTCTCGTTCGGGGGCGGGAGGTGCCGTCGCCGCAGCCCTATATGCCCTCGTGGATCTGGTAGAGCGACACTGACTGAAACGTCAGTTTGCGTGCTGAAGCCCCCACCGGCGGTCCACGGCCTGGGGCGTCGAGACGGAACCGATGCACAGGGAGGCCCGACATGTGCCGCTCACCGGCTGGGCTTTCAAGCCCCCGAGTGAAGGAAGCCCGCCCACAGGGATGGCATCGACGGGTAGCGGTCACGCATGGTCCGGATGGCCTCGTGCAGCGCTTCGGCGGAGTGGGAGGGAGCGATTGTTCCGCCGGGCGTGTGCGCGGCGAGGCGGGTGTAGAACAGCTCGGCGATGTCAGCGGCCGGCCGGTCGTTGATCGGCCACAGGGTTCCGATGACATGGGAGAAGCCCGCGAGTTGGAACGCTCCGGCGAGATGAATGGCCTCGTCCAGCAGGAGGAGGTTGCCGGGGTCGGCGGTGCCGCAGGCCGAGAGGTAGGCCAGCTGTGCCCGGTCGAGGTCGATCTTGGCCAGGGCGGCGACGGTGAGGGGGGTGGTGGCGTGGTCGTGCAGGAGCAGACGGCTCTGTGAGGGGTCGGTGCCGTCGCTCGCGGCGTGGCAGGCGAAGTGCGTGATGGCGCACTGGGGCAGAGCGGCCAGCACCCTGGCTGTGGTCGGGGTGTTGCGGGGCTGCGCGTTGCCGCCGGGCGGGGAGCCGGTCCCTGTGAGTGGTAGCGGGCCGGGGAGGAAGGACCGGATCCGCTCGGCTTCTTCGCCTGCGTGGTGCAGCGGACTGAGCCCGGGGGTGCTGGGCATGGCGACGATCAGGGATCGCGAGCGTTCGGTGACGGGCGGCCGGTCTCTGCGGGCATGGCGCAGCGCCCGGATGGTGGGGGTGTAGGAAGAGACGACGCGGTCCATGACGGTGCGCCGCTCAGGTTCGTCGTCCGGGGCGCTGTGAAAGCCCGCCGTGTGCAGCGGCAGCAGGCCCAGAAGTCCGCCCGGAGCCCACCACACCCGGGGC
>NZ_JBNNJZ010000862.1:0-2545 GCF_050270335.1 Streptomyces sp. NPDC059900 | reverse complement strand
CCTGCGGCACGGTGCCGCTCCTCGCCGACAACACCTTCGCGACGCCCGTCCTCCAGCGGCCGGTCGAGAGCGGGGCGCGGCTCGTGCTGCACAGCGCCACCAAATACCTGGGCGGTCACGGCGACGTCCTGGGCGGAGTGGTCGCGTGCGACGAGGAGTTCGCCCGGCAGCTGCGGCAGGTCCGCTTCGCCACCGGCGGTGTGCTGCATCCGCTCGCCGGATATCTGCTCCTGCGGGGCCTTTCCACCCTGCCGGTGCGGGTGCGTGCCGCCTCCGCGAACGCGGCGGAACTGGCGCGGCGCCTGGCGGCGGACCCGCGCGTGCGCCGCGTGCACTATCCGCGGCTCGGCGGCGCCATGGTCGCCTTCGAGGTGCGCGGCGATCCGCACGCGGTGACCGCCGGGGTGCGGTTGATCACCCCGGCGGTCAGCCTCGGCAGCGTCGACACGCTCATCCAGCATCCGGCGTCCATCAGCCACCGGGTGGTGGACGCGGCGGACCGGCGGTCCTCGGGCGTGAGCGACAGCCTGCTGCGGCTTTCGGCCGGCCTCGAGGACGTCGAGGACCTGTGGCAGGACCTCGACCAGGCCCTCGGCCCGACCCCGTCCGCCTCAGCGCCCGCTAGTGCGTCTGCTCCTGCTGCGAGGGGTCGTACGGCAGTCGTGAGCTGACCGGCGTCGCTTCGAGGCGGGCGGTGATGACCAGCGTGCCCTCCTCGATCTGGTAGTCGAGGGGGAGCCCCAGACCGCGCATCGCGGCGACCATGCCCGTGTTGGACGCCTGCGTGACCGCGTACGCGCTCTCGCAGCCCGCCTCCACCGCCATCGTCACCAGGCGGCCGAGCAGTTCGCTGCCGATGCCGCGGCGCTGCCAGTCGTCCTCGACGAGCAGGGCGATCTCGGTCTCGTCACCGTCCCAGAGCAGATGGCCGAGGCCGACGATGCGCCCGGAGGCGGTCTGCACCGCGAGGGTGCGGCCGAACCGCGGGCTGAGCAGGTGGTTCAGATAGCGGTCGGCGTCCCGTACGGGACCGTGGTAGCGCATGGAGAGGGTGCGCTGCGAGCAGCGCTCGTGCATGGCCCTGGCCGCGTCGACGTCGGAGGTGTCGGCCCGGCGCACGGTGATGGCGCTGCCCTCGGCGAGCGTCAGTACGTCCTTGCTGTGCGGGATGCGCGGGCCGAGCCGGGTGTCGAGTTCGACCAGGGCACGCGCCCTGGCGAACTCGGTGGGTGTGAACGGCAGGTACGGCCGCTCCACAGTGATCACTTCGCCTTCCGGCGCGTGCAGCCGCAGCACCGTCCCTTCGCCTTCGAGCGCGCCCTCGACGGGCTTCTCCGTCTGCGGTCCGGATGATCCCGGTGCCTTCGCGGGCAGCGAGCGGATGGTGCAGCGGCCAAGCAGCTGGCGCAGGGCGAGCGGGAGTTCGGCGGCGTCCAGGGCGGTGCGGGTGGCCAGGCCCAGGATGCGGGTGGGGGCGTCCACCAGGTCGTGGGCGTCCGCCCGCTCGATCCAGGTGCCCGAGCCGCCCGCGTGCGCGACGCCGCGGGTGAGCTCGGCCGCGGGCAGGTCGGCGGGCGCGCGCAGCAGGAACTCGTCGACGGTGCCTTCGGCCAGCGGGTGCGCCTGGAGGCTAAGGATGTCGACCCTGCCGTGCGCGAGGGCCGTGCACAGGGCGGCGAGCGATCCGGGCTCGTCCCGCACCGTGGTGCGCATCCGCCACAGCGTCGTCGCTCCCTCGGAGGACTCCGCGGCGGCGGCCCCGGCCTGCTCCATGGCCGTCACGGGCCCGGACGGCTCCGGGGTCTGCTGCCCGACGGCGTGCGGCCGGGCGCCGGTATCGTCCGTCGCCGGGGGTGCGTGGTTGTGGCGGCGTGCCCACCATGTGTGGAACCCGACCGTGGCGAGCAGCGCCACGGCCGAGATCACGAGCAGGGCGGGGCCGTCGGGCCCGTGCCCGATCATGTTCGCCACCGCGTCCGCCACGGCCACCGCCGTGAAGAGGGCGGCGAGCTCCACCAGATCCCGCCGCCAGTGGTGGACGGGGCGGCCGTGTTTGGTCCGGTTCACATCAGACATGTCAGCACTCATACAGCCACTGTGGAGGAAGGGTGTTGCGTGATCACGAACGTTCTGTGACTGACGAGTTAAGAGGCCTTCTGCCCGTTTGATTCATCTTTGCTCGCTCTTGGTGTCCGAGCCTGCCCCTTCGTTGTGCGTTCGGGGCCATGATCACTCCTGTCCCACCCGTCCCGGCTGGAGCGCCTTGGTGAACAGCACCCCGCCGCCCTCCTGGCGCAGCCGCACGGTCAGCTCGCCGCTGTCGCCGTCTATGTCGATCTCGCCGAAGTACTGCGGGGTCTCGGCCGGCGAGGTGTTGGCGCGGTTCGGCGCCTTGATGAAACGCTGCTCGGGGCCGAACGTGCCGTCGAGTTTGAGCGCCTGGAATCCGCCCGCGGCCAGCGGACCGGAGACGAACTCCCAGAACGGCGCGAAGTCCTTGAACGCGGCGCGCGAGGGGTCGTAGTGCTGGGCCGACGTGTAGTGC
>NZ_JBNNJZ010000861.1:0-2557 GCF_050270335.1 Streptomyces sp. NPDC059900 | reverse complement strand
GGTGGAGGCCTGGGTGTCCGCCCGGGTCAGCGAGGGCCTCATCTACGACCTGCGGACCGAGGTCTTCGACCACGTACAGCGGCAGCCGCTGGCCTTCTTCACCCGGGCCCAGACCGGAGCGCTGGTCAGCCGGCTCAACACCGACGTGATGGGAGCACAAGCGGCGCTCACGTCACTGCTCTCCACCGTCGTCTCCGCTGCGCTCACCCTCACCTTCATCCTGATCACGATGATCTACCTGTCGTGGGTCATCACGCTGATCGCCCTGCTGCTGGCCCCGTTCTTCGTGGTGCCCGGCCGGGTCATCGGCCGCCGGATGCAGCGGCTCATGCGGCGGCACATGCAGATCAACGCCGAAATGGGCTCGATGATGCACGAGCGGTTCAACGTCACCGGCGCCCTCCTCGCCAAGCTCTACGGCCGCCCGGGCCGGGAGTCGGCCGAGTTCTCCGGACTGGCCGGCCGAAGCCGCGACGTGGGTGTGCAGACCTCCGTGCACATGAAGCTGCTCTTCCTCTCCACCATGCTGGTCAGCTCGCTGGCCACGGCCGCGGTGTACGGGGTCGGCGGCCACCTGGTCATCGACCGCACCATCCAGATGGGCACCCTGGTGGCCCTGGCCACCCTGCTCACCCGGCTGATGCAGCCGATCGGCCAGCTCTCCAACGCCCAATCGGACGTGATGAACACGCTGGTCAGCTTCGACCGCCTGTTCGAGGTCCTGGACCTGAAGCCGCTGATCGCGGAGAAGCCGGACGCGGTGGCGCTGCCGGCGGCGAGCGGTGCCCAAAACGGCGCCGGCGGCAAGCAGCCGCCCGCGATGTCGGTCGAGTTCGACCAGGTGTCGTTCCGCTACCCCAAGGCGGCCGACGTCTCGCTCGCCTCCCTCGAATCGATCGCGCTGCCGATGCCAGAGCGCGCCGGTGACGCCTGGACCCTGCGCGACCTCACCTTCACCGCACCGGCCGGCAAGCTCACCGCGCTGGTCGGCCGCTCCGGAGCGGGCAAGACGACCATCACGCACCTGGTGCCGCGCCTGTACGACCCGGGTGCCGGCGCGGTGCGCATCGGCGGCCACGACCTGCGCGACCTGACCCTGGAGTCGGTCCTTGACACCATCGGCATGGTCACCCAGGACGCGCACCTCTTCCACACCACCATCCGCCAAAACCTCACGTACGCCCGCCCGGACGCCACCGAGCAGGACCTGATCGACGCGTGCAAGGCCGCGCAGATCTGGGAGCTGATCGAAGCGCTTCCGGACGGCTTCGACACCGTGGTCGGCGACCGTGGCTACCGGCTCTCCGGCGGCGAGAAGCAGCGCATCGCCATGGCCAGGCTGCTGTTGAAGGCTCCGCCCGTCGTGGTCCTCGACGAGGCCACCGCGCATCTCGATTCCGAGTCCGAGGCGGCCGTGCAACAGGCCCTCAAGGCCGCGCTGAAGGGGCGCACCTCGCTGGTCATCGCCCACCGACTGGCAACGATCCGCGACGCCGACCAGATCCTGGTGATCGACGAGGGCCGGGTCCAGGAGTCGGGCACCCACGAGCAACTGCTCGAACAGGGCGGACTGTACGCCGAGCTGTACCGGACTCAGTTCGCTGACCAGTCGAAGAACGGAGCGCCGGCGCCGCGACCGGAATTGGAGCCGGTGCATACGGGCGGTCCCGGGCCCGGGCCGGGCGGTCCCGGTGGCCGTGGTCCGGTGCGGATCGGGATGGGACCCGAGCCCGGCATGGGCCCGGGGCCCGGGATGGGACCGGGTCCACGTATGGGGCCGGGTCCGGGCATGGGACCGGGTCCGGGCGGGCCCGGAGGCGGCGGCCCCTTCTTCCACCAGGGCCCGCCACCCCCGCCGGAACACCGCTAATTCCGCGCCCAGCGATCGACGACCCAGTGGGGACCTCTGGAATGCCTGACTCTCGCCGTACGAATGTCACCAACACCGTTCCGGAACTCATCCGGGCCCACGTGCTTCGGTCGCCGGATGCGGTGGCGGTGCGCTGCGGAGAGGAGTCCCTCTCGTACGGGGAGCTGGACGGCCGGTCGAACCGGCTGGCCCGCTACCTGTGCGGGCTTGGGGTGGGACGGGAGTCGCGGGTGGGTCTGCGGTTGCCGCGGGGTCTCGACATGGTGGTGTCGATGCTGGCGGTGTGGAAGGCCGGCGGCGCCTATGTGCCGCTGGATCCCGACTACCCGGCCGACCGGCTGGAGTTCATGGCGGCGGACAGCGAGGCGTCGCTGGTGATCGACGCGGCAGGGCTGGACGGCGCGCGGACGGTCATCGCCGCGGAATCCGCACAGCCCCTCCATGTGGGGTTCGATCCCGATCAGTTGGCGTACGTGATCTACACCTCGGGGTCGACGGGCCGCCCCAAGGGCGTGGCGGTGACGCACCGGGGCGTGGTCGATCTGGTCGAGACGATGGGACCGGTGTTGGGTGCCGGTCCCGGCGAGGTGACGTTGCAGTTCGCGTCGTTCAGCTTCGACGCCTCCGTGCTCGACGTCACCACCACCCTGGCGTCCGGCGGCACCCTGGCCATCGCGACCGGGGAGG
>NZ_JBNNJZ010000860.1:0-2577 GCF_050270335.1 Streptomyces sp. NPDC059900 | reverse complement strand
GTGCCGCGCGACCCCATGAAGGTCGTGTGCACGGGGGACTGGGCCGCCGTCGACCCCGACGGCGGCGATCCGCGCTATGTGCGTACGCTGCTGCCGCGCCGTACCGCCTTCGTGCGCTCCACCTCCTCCAAGCGGTCCGAGGGGCAGATCCTCGCGGCCAACGTCGACCACGCGATCATCGCGGTCTCGCTCGCCGTCGAGCTCGACCTCGGGCGGATCGAACGGTTCCTGGCCCTGGCCTGGGAGTCCGGGGCCCAGCCGCTCGTCGTCCTCACCAAGGCCGACCTGGTCCCGGACGCCACGGGCCTGTCCTACCTGGTCGAGGACGTGGAGACGTCGTCCCCCGGCGTCCAGGTGCTCCCGGTCAGCGCCACCACGGGGGAAGGCGTCGACGTCCTGTGCGCCGTCGTCTCCGGCGGTACGTCGGTGCTGCTGGGCCAGTCCGGTGCGGGCAAGTCGACGCTGGCCAACGCCCTGGTCGGCGAGGACGTCCAGCACGTCAACGCCGCCCGTGACGTGGACGGCAAGGGCCGCCACACCACCACGACCCGCAACCTCCTCGTGCTCCCCGCGGGCGGCGTCCTCATCGATACGCCGGGGCTGCGCGGAGTCGGTCTCTTCGACGCGGAGGCGGGCGTCGGCCAGGTCTTCTCCGAGATCGAGGACCTGGCGGCCGACTGCCGCTTCCACGACTGCGCCCACACCGCCGAGCCGGGCTGTGCGGTACTCGCGGCCGTGGAGGACGGCACACTCCCGGACCGCCGCCTGGAGAGCTACCGCAAGCTGATCCGCGAGAACCAGCGCATCGTCGCCAAGACGGACGCCAGGCTCCGCGCGGACATGCGGCGCGAGTGGAAACTGCGGGGCGCGGAGGGGCGGGCGGCCATGGAGGCCAAGCGGGGGCGGATCCGCTAGCCGGTTCCGGCTGCCGGTTTCGTCCCGGGCGGCTACACCGCGTTACGGGGGTGCTCCCGCGCCCCCGTAACGTGGTGTCCGATTTCCGCCAGCCGGATGGGCGGCGAAGTCGCACACTGGGACATGTGATCGATGAAGAGACCAGGTACGAGGCGGTGCGCAGCCGCGACGCGCGCTTCGACGGAGAGTTCTTCTTCGCCGTCGAGACCACCGGCATCTACTGCCGGCCCAGCTGCCCCGCCGTCACCCCCAAGCGCCGGAACGTCCGCTACTACACGACGGCGGCAGCCGCCCAGGGTTCCGGATTCCGGGCCTGCCGGCGCTGCCGCCCGGACGCCGTGCCGGGGTCCGCCGAGTGGAACGTACGCGCGGACGTCGTGGGGCGCGCCATGCGCATGATCGGTGACGGTGTCGTCGACCGCGAGGGCGTGCCCGGCCTCGCCGTGCGGCTCGGCTACAGCTCCCGGCAGGTGCAGCGGCAGCTCACCGCAGAGCTGGGCGCGGGTCCCGTCGCCCTCGCGCGCGCCCAACGGGCCCACACCGCACGGGTGTTGCTCCAGACCACAGGGCTGCCGATCACGGAGATCGCGTTCGCCGCCGGGTTCGCAAGCGTGCGGCAGTTCAACGACACGATCCGGGCGGTGTACGCCCTGACGCCCACCGCGCTGCGGGGCGCCGCGCCGCGCGGCGGTGGTGCGGGGCGGGCCACGCCGACGGCGGGGGTGCCGCTGCGGCTCGCCTACCGGGGGGCCTACCAGGCGGGCGCCGTCTTCGACCTGCTCTCCGCGGAGGCCGTGGACGGGGTCGAGCAGGTGAGCGGGGAGCGGGGCGGGCGGACGTATCGCCGTACGCTGCGGCTGCCGTACGGCACGGGGATCGTGGCCGTCGAGGAGCGTGATCACGGGGTCGGCGGCTGGCTGGACGCCCGGCTCCATCTGACCGACCTGCGTGACCTCACGACCGCCGTGCAGCGGTTGCGGCGGCTCTTCGACCTCGACGCGGATCCGTACGCCGTGGACGAGCGGCTCGGCGCCGATCCCCGGCTCGCTCCGCTGGTCGCTGCGCGGCCCGGCCTTCGGTCGCCCGGGGCCGCGGATCCCGATGAGTTCGCGGTGCGGGCGGTCGTGGGGCGGGGGGAGGCGGCTCTGCTGGTGTCGCGGTACGGGAAGGCGCTGGATGCGCCGTGCGGGACGCTGACCCATGTGTTCCCGGAGCCGGGGGCGCTTGCCGGTGAGCCCAGGCCCTTGGGAGAACTTGCCGCCGCCCTTGCCGATGGGCGGGTCCGGCTTGATGCGGGGGCGGACCGGGAGGATGCCGGGGCGGGGCTGATGGCTTTGGCGGGGGTGGATGCGGGGGCCGTGGCGGTCATTCGGATGCGGGCGCTGGGGGATCCGGATGTGGGGCTGCCGGGGTTGGGTGTGCCAGGGGGGTGGCGGCCGTGGCGGTCGTACGGGGTACGGCATTTGCTGACCGCGGGGTAGCCCAACTTCCCTTTCCCCAACCCCGCCCCTTCCCGAAAACTCGCTCGGCGCGAGGGCCTTTGTGCGTGCCGTCATCACCGGCTCCGCCGAGTTCGTCCTCAAACGCCGGACGGGCTGAGATTTCCCCGGCGCGGGGAAATCTTTCAGCCGTCCGGCGGTTGAGGACGCCCCCGCGCAGCGG
>NZ_JBNNJZ010000859.1:0-2580 GCF_050270335.1 Streptomyces sp. NPDC059900 | reverse complement strand
CACTCCCTGCTGTTGCCCAGCGCGGCGTTCTTAATGTTACGCCGAACAACGCGAAGTTCCGACACGGTCTCGTCGGCCGCGCATTTTGCGTTCTTCCGCCGGCGCAGCAGTGTGCGCGCCATCCGGTCGGTCGCCGCCGAACGCGACGAGCGGTCCTGATCCGGATCCGGGCCCCGGGGACGCCGGGGCGTGCGGTGCGGAAGGCCTTTCACCATGAAGCTTTTCTCCTCGTGCCTGAGAAAAAGCCGGGTCGCCGCAAAATTAAGCTGATCATGAGCGACCGGCAACTTGTCCGCCCGCCGTCCGTGCCCCGCCCGCAGGTCGCCGTGAAGCTGCCGAGGGCGCGGGACGCCGCCGCGGGCCGCGCGGGTCCGGCGCGCCCGGAAGGGCGCGATCAGGGGGCCATCGGCGGGGCGCGACCGACTGGGGGCCCGGCAGGTTTGCCGCGCGCCGCACGGGAGACAAGAGGGCGCGCCGGAGGATGCGCACCCGGCGGACCCCGACCGCTCCGCAGGCCCAGAGGCATGCAGGCCGGCGCACCGAGGCCGCGCGATCACCCGGCATGTACGGCCCACGGTAAACGGGCCCCCTTCCGCCCCCGGAAACGGAGTAATCGATGACGGTCATGGCCGACACGACGACGGGTGAACAGCTGGCCCAGGGCCTGCTGGAGGACGTACACGACGAGCGCAAGCGGGCCGCGACCCGCCTCCTGGGCGCCCACCACGACGGCGTATGGCTGCGACGCTTCACCGGCGACCTGGATCTCGCGGCCGCCGCCGGACAGCCCCTGGTCGACCGCAGCGGCACCTGCCCGGCCGTGGACTGGTCGGCGGTCAGGAAGCTCAGACTCTCCCTGGGCTGGTCGCGCCGTGCCTCGGCGGACGACCTGGCCGTCCTCGAATTCGCCTGCTCGCTGCTGGGCTCGGGCGCCGTCGAGCTCCGCCACGTCATGCAGACCGTGGACCGGGAAACGTTCCGGCTGCTCCTGCGGGCGATGGAAGAAGCCGCTCACGCCGACAGCCCCGGCCCGCGCACCCAAGTGGTCCTGAGCGCCTGATACGACGTCACACATGTGCCTCCGGCCGCCGCCGCGACCTCACGCGGTGCGCGGCTCGGACCCGACCCCCAGGGGTGTGCCCCGTCGCGCCGGACGGGGCACAATAGTGGCTGCACAGCTGCCGCGCCGGACTGGCCGGACGCGGCCGCCCCCGCCCACCCGGCGTCCGGCGGAAACGGACGGCGGCAGGCCATCCGGATGCACCGGTCAGATGATCGCCGTCAGCTCCGCTCCCGCGACACCCTGCCAATGGGCGAATATGCCCGGACGCAGGACCCGGACGCGGTACTGATTCATGTCACCAGACCAATGCTTCCCTACCTGGAGTGACATGCGCATCCCTGCCTTCCCGCTGGCTCTCAGCCTCGCCGCCCTCACGCTGGCCGGCACCGCCGGGAACGCGGCCGCCATCGGCGACGATGACGGCACCACCAGCAGCAGCGGCAACAACGCCGGACAGGCGTACGGCAACAGCAGCACCCACGGCAGCCAGAGCCCGCAGCTCTCGGCGGTCCAGGGCTCGCTGAACAAGCTCTGCGCCGGTATCCCCGTCAAGGCCAATGTGGGATCCCTCGTCGGCATCCTCGTGCCCGTTGCCGTGCAGGACATCCCCGTCCTGTCCGCACCGCAGAACCAGCAGTGCACCGAGAACTCCACGCAGGCCAAGGGCGACGAGCCGCTCTCGCACCTCGTCAGCGACATCCCGGCCCTGTCCGGCAACGGCACGGCCAACGGATAACTCCCGCAGCCGTACCGCGCCGGCTGCCAGGAGGCATCTCCCCCTGGCAGCCGGCGCCCGGGCACAGCAGACTGCCCGGCGTCACCCGTATCCCGTTGCCCGCGGGATGGACCGGCTCCGGCTGCCGCAAGGCGAAGTTCTCAACTCTCCGTGCCGTTCGCGCAGTTCTCCGCGATGAACAGCGAGCTCACCGCGGGCGGAAGGCCCACCTCGCACTCCCGTCATCCCGTCTCTCCTGACCCAAGAGGCCACCCATGTCACTGCGCCAGGCCACCACGGCCCTCGCCGCTTCCCTGCTGCTGTGCGCCGCCCCGGCCGCCGCCGCATCCGAACCCGCGCCCGCCGCTCCGAACGAGAGCATCACCGTCAACCCCACCGGCCGCATCGCCTCGGACGGCACCGTCACCCTCTCCGGCACCTACCGCTGTACGAGCGGTTCCGGCCCCATCCTCGTGTCTTCCTCCCTGGCCCAGGACAATCCCCGCGTCCGCCACAGCGTCGGCGGAACCCGCGCCACCTGCGACGGCCAGCAGCACACCTGGACCAACACCGGACGCCCCTCCACCGCCCCCCGGCCGGGCACCGCCAACGTCGAAGCCACCGTGATGGAACTGGACCTGCGCAGCGGCCTCCCCCTGCCCCGCTTCCACGCCATGCAGCGGCAGGACGTCACCCTCACGCGGGGCTGACAGCGCAGGTCAGGTGCTCCCACGGCGTCCGTCGCCCCGGGGAGCGGGCCGGGCACCCCTGTGATCCGTTCAGTTTGCCGACAGCAAAACAG
>NZ_JBNNJZ010000858.1:0-2583 GCF_050270335.1 Streptomyces sp. NPDC059900 | reverse complement strand
GCGCCCCTCGGCCTCCTCGAAGGACGAGACGAGCGTGCGGGTGCGCTCCACGGACGGCGACGAGCCTGCTTCGGTGCGGTACACACCGGAGATCGTACGGATCTGCCCCGCGTGCCGCCCGTACGAGGACTCCAGGGCGTCCGAGATCTCGCCGACCGTCGCCTTCGCGCGGGCCGCGTCGACCGCCAGCGCGAGGAGGTTGCCCTCCAGGCCCGGGCCGGGCTCGCGCCCGGCCGCCGTGGTGAGCGCCCGCAGCGCCTCCTGGCAGGCGCTCTCGTCCCGCTCCGCGCGCAGCCGCTCCAGCTTGGCGATCTGCTGGGCGCGCACCGAGGAGTTGTCGACCTTCAGGACGTCGATCTGCTCGTCGGTCTCCACGCGGTACTTGTTGACGCCGATGACGGGCTGGCGTCCGGAGTCGATGCGGGCCTGCGTGCGGGCCGCGGCCTCCTCGACGCGCAGCTTGGGGATGCCCGCGTCGATGGCCTGCGCCATGCCGCCGGCCGCCTCGACCTCCTCGATGTGCTGCCAGGCGCGCCGCGCCAGGTCGTGCGTCAGCTTCTCGACGTAGGCGCTGCCGCCCCACGGGTCGATCGTGCGCGTGGTGCCCGACTCCTGCTGGATGAGCAGCTGGGTGTTGCGGGCGATGCGCGCGGAGAAGTCGGTGGGCAGGGCGAGTGCCTCGTCCAGGGCGTTCGTGTGCAGCGACTGGGTGTGGCCCTGCGTCGCCGCCATCGCCTCGACGCACGTACGCGTGACGTTGTTGAACACGTCCTGCGCGGTCAGCGACCAGCCCGAGGTCTGCGAATGGGTGCGCAGGGAAAGCGACTTGGGGTTCTTCGGGTCGAACTGCTTGACCAGCTTCGCCCACAGCAGGCGCGCCGCGCGGAGCTTGGCGACCTCCATGAAGAAGTTCATGCCGATCGCCCAGAAGAACGAGAGCCGCGGCGCGAACGCGTCGACGTCCAGGCCCGCTTCCTGCCCGGCCCGCAGATACTCCACGCCGTCGGCGAGGGTGTAGGCCAGCTCCAGGTCGGCCGTGGCTCCGGCCTCCTGGATGTGATAGCCGGAGATCGAGATGGAGTTGTAGCGCGGCATCTTCTGCGAGGTGTACGCGAAGATGTCGGAGATGATCCGCATCGAGGGCTTGGGCGGATAGATGTAGGTGTTGCGGACCATGAACTCTTTGAGAATGTCGTTCTGGATGGTCCCGGCCAGCTTCTCGGGCGCTACGCCCTGCTCCTCGGCGGCCACGATGTACAGCGCCAGTACGGGCAGCACGGCGCCGTTCATCGTCATCGACACGGTCATCTTGTCCAGCGGAATGCCGTCGAAGAGCTGACGCATGTCGTAGATCGAGTCGATCGCCACGCCCGCCATGCCGACGTCACCCGTCACCCGCGGGTGATCGCTGTCGTAGCCGCGGTGGGTGGGCAGGTCGAAGGCGACCGAGAGGCCCTTCTGGCCCGCCGCGAGGTTGCGGCGGTAGAAGGCGTTGGACTCCTCGGCGGTGGAGAAGCCCGCGTACTGCCGGATCGTCCAGGGCTGGTTGACGTACATCGTCGGGTAGGGGCCGCGCAGGTACGGCGCCACACCCGGATACGTCTGGAGGAAGTCGAGGCCTTCGAGGTCGGCGCCCGTGTAGAGCGGCTTGACCGCGATGCCCTCCGGGGTCTCCCACAGGAGGTCGTCGTCGGCCTTGCCGGTGGACTCCTTGACGGCGCTGCGCCACTGGTCCTTGGAGACGGCGGAGGCCTCGGACGGGGCGTCCGGCGTCAGGCCGACGCCGGTGAAGTCGGGGATCGCCATTACGCCACTCCCATGTGGTCGAGGGTGGAGGAGAGCACGGACACGGCGTCGCAGCCCGCGAAGACGTACGCGTCGACCGAGGCGAACTCGGCGGGCCGCCCCGCGAGGAACACCCGCCGGGCGCCGGCGGCCTTGAGCGCGTCGGCGACCCCGGCGGCCTGCTCCTCGTACAGCGCGTCGCTGGAGCACAGGCACGCCACCGTGGCACCGCTGGCCTTGAACGCCTCGGCGGCCGTCGTCGCGTCCACCGTCACCGGGTCGTGCACGGCTTCGATGCCGCCCGCCTGGAAGAGGTTCGCGGCGAAGGAGGCCCGTGCGGTGTGCGCGGCGGCCGGGCCGAGCGCGGCGAGGAACACCTTGGGGCGGGCCCCCGTCGACGCGAGGTGGGCGTCCGAGCGTGAGCGCAGGGCCTCGTACGCCTCGTCGCGGCGCACCCGCGGCAGGCCGCCCGTCGCCCCGGCGGGCGACGCCGTGCGCTCGACCGGACGCTCCGTCAGATTCGGGAACTCGCTGACCCCGGTGATCGGTTCACGCCGCTTGGCCAGCTTCTCGCTGCGCCTGGCCCAGGTGGCGGCCAGACGCTCGCCGATCAGGCCGGAGCGCAGGGCCGCCGCCTGGCCGCCCGCGCGCTCGATCTCCTGGAAGAACTCCCAGCCCGCGTGGGCCAGCTCGTCGGTGAGGCGCTCCACGTACCAGGAGCCGCCCGCCGGGTCGATCACCCGGGCGAGGTGCGACTCCTCCAGGAGGATGGTCGAGGTGTTGCGGGCGATGCGGCTG
>NZ_JBNNJZ010000857.1:0-2590 GCF_050270335.1 Streptomyces sp. NPDC059900 | reverse complement strand
TATCACCGAGAGCAGCGCCGTCTCCTGCAGCCAGCCTTCCACCGCGGCCGACTGCCCGCACAGGCTGGGGCGATGACCCGTGAGATCACCGCGGTCATGGAGCAGTGGCGGGACGGGAACACCATCGACGTCCTTGCGCAGATGCACACCATCACCAGCCGTGTGGTCTCCAAGACCATTTTCAACTCAGACGCGGTATCGGAGGCCGCACAGATCGTCCGGGAAGCCGTCGACGTCATCATCGGCTCGATCTTCCACCGCATGGTGATGCCGATTCAAGCGATCAACCGTCTGCCCACGCCAGCCAACCTACGGTACCGGGCAGCGATCACCCGCATCCACGACGCCGTCACTCACGCCGCGGACGAGTACCGCCGGGACGGATGCGACCACGCCGACATGCTCTCGGCGCTACTGGCTGCCCGCGATCACAACGGCAATCCACTGAGCGACCAGGAAGTCCGCGAACAGGTAATCACGCTGCTCGTCGCCGGAATCGACACCACCGGCGTGGCCTTGTCCTGGGCACTGAACGTCCTCGCCCATGACGACGAATTACGCAGCCGGCTTCACCGCGAAGTCGACGCCACACTGCGCGGCCGGGTCGCCACCTGGGACGACCTTCCCCATCTCGACCTCACAGCCCGCGTCATCACCGAGACCCTGCGCGTCTACTCACCGATCTGGATCATTACCCGAACCGTCACCCAGGACGTTGATCTTGCAGGCTACTTCCTCGCCGCAGGCAGCACTGTTGCCTACAGCCCGTATCTCATCCACCACCGCGCCGACCTCTACCCCGACCCCGAACGATTCAACCCCGACCGGTGGTTGTCCGACCTACCTCAGCGCCGCCCTCGAACCCAACTACTACCCTTCGGCGGCGGCCCCAGAAAATGTATCGGCGACACCCTCGCCACTACCGAAGCCACCTTGGCACTTGCCTCGATCGCCGCCCGGTGGACCCTCACACCGCCCCCCGGTGCTCCCGCCGTCGACGTCAAGGCCAACGTCTTCCTCACCCCGCGCAATCTCTACCTACGGACCGAGACAAGAGCGCCCACCAAACCCGGCGCCGGGCCACCGGTAGGCACGCCTACCCCGCCCAGCTCCATCCCGTAACGTAGGACGGCGCCGGCCGGTGATACCGCGATTGTCCGGCCGATGCCGTGATCGGCGCCGGTCATCACCGCCGTACGTGATCCGGGTTGTGGCTGGTGGCCTTCGCGGGGCGTCATGAGCGCTGCAGGCCCTTCTGCGGCCGGGCGGCTTTCGGTGCACGAGGACGCGGCACGAACAGGAGGAACGGCGCGGGGGCCGACCGGCGCACGGCGCGGGCGATGCGGCGGGCATCGACGGTCTCTGGTCTACGGCCCCGGCCCCGGCCCCTGTCCGTGCGCGACTCGTGCGTCCGCCGGCTGTTGGCCGCCGGGCGTATGAGAGCGGCCGTCCTTATCGCGGCACGCCGGAGAGGGCGGGCTGTTTCGTCCTGCCGGCTGGCAGCCCGTGCACGCGGGCGGGCGGGCACCCCGCCCGGAGGTCGGCGGTGTCCGGCAGTTCCAGATGTGCGCCCTTGAACCGCCTGCGTAGTGCTCGATCATGTGTGACCAGTACGACGGCCCCCGGGAACGCAGTCAGTGCTTCTTCCAGTTCTTCGACCAGTGCCGGTGACAGGTGGTTGGTCGGCTCGTCGAGCAGCAGGAGGTCGGCGGGCTCGGTGACGAGACGGGCCAGGTCCACGCGGCGGCGCTGGCCGTAGGAGAGCTCGCTCATCCGCAGCCGCAGTTGTGCGGGGCCGAAGAGCCCGAGGGCAAGCAGCGTCTCGGCGTGCTCGTCGGCACTGCCCGTGCGGTCGCCGCCGAACGCCTCGTTCACCGTCAGGTCTGGCGGCCACGGCGTCTGGTCCTGGCGCAGATGGCCCACCGGGCCCGGCACCCGCACCGAGCCTTCGTCGGCCCGCAGCTCACCGGCGAGCAGCTTCAGCAGCGTCGTCTTGCCGGCGCCGTTGGGGCCGGTGACGAGCAGGCGGCCGCCGCGAGCCAGGGTCAGCGCGTGCAGGTGCAGGCGGTCGCCCACCCTGACGTCCGCCAGTTGCACGGCGAACGGCTGCGGTGGGGCGCTATCGGTGTCGTGTGCGGCAGTTGCCGCCGTCTTGATGTGCGCCGTGAAGGCCAGCGGGTCCGGCGGCGGTGCCACCGGCTCCGCGGTCAGCCTCGCCAGGCGCTCGCGGGCGTTGCGGATGCGGGCCATGGCGCCGTGCGCCCGGCCGCGGGCGCGGAAGCCGCCGTGGCCGAAGTTGGCCAGCGACGCCTTGCGCGGGATGGCGTCGAGGCGGGCAGCGTGGCCGGCGGCCAGTTGCTCGTTGCGGGCCAGTTCGGAGCGCCACTGCTCGTACTCCTGGACCTGGCGGCGGCGCTGCGCCGCCTTGGCCGTGCGGTACCCGGTGTAGCCGTCGCCGTAGCGGGTGACCTCTCCCGCCTCGGCCTCCAGGACGGTGGCCGTCCAGCGCTCCAGGAAAAGGCGGTCATGGGCGATAGCCAGTACCGTGCCGCGGTGCGCCCGCAGTTGTGCCTCCAGCCACTCGATGGCC
>NZ_JBNNJZ010000856.1:0-2599 GCF_050270335.1 Streptomyces sp. NPDC059900 | reverse complement strand
GCAGTACACGGATCAGCGGCGGCACCGCCACATCAAAGCCCCGCACCCGCTCGGCCAGAGCCAGTTCCTCAGCCCGCTCCGGATCTTCCGTGAGGTCTTCTACGTGCCAGGGCAGTTGCACACCTTCGGCAATCACCTGCACCGGCTGTTCGATCCCCGCCACCTGCCGGAACCCGGCCCGCAGACTGGCGTGCCGGTCAAGCACCGCCTGCCACGACGCCCGCAAAACACCCGCGTCGAGTCGCCCCTCCAAGTCCAGGACCAGCTGCTCCACATACACATCCGTGCCCTGCCGGTCAAACAGCGCGTGGAACAACAACCCTTCCTGCAACGGCGATACCGGCAACACCTCCACCAGCCCCGGAACCGCCGCCTCCAACTCCTCCACCTGCGACTGCCCCAACACCACCAACGGAAAATCCGACGGCGTATAACCACCACCACCCGACACCACATGAGCCTCGAGCCCGGCCAGCATCTCCGCCCAGCCATCAACCAAAGACTGCGCCGCCCCCGCGCCCAGCAGCCGCTGCGGCCACGCCAGCGTCAGCGTCAGCTCCGGCCCCTCGGCCGAGTCTTGGACTGCCCCCAGGAACTCCAGCGCATGCCGCACGGGGAAGTCGCCGCCGAGGCCTCCCCCGACATCGTCGCCGAGCAACTGCCAGTCGTCGCCCGCTGGACTGCTGAAGCGGCCCAGGTAGTTGAATCCGACCTGCGCGGCCGGCAATCCGGCCAGCGCCGCCGCCGTATCCGCATGCAGATACCGAAGCATGCCGTAGCCAAGACCGTCCCCGGGCACGGCGCGCACCTGCTCCTTGACCCGCTTGACGACCTCCCCGACCGCCACCGCCCCACCGGCGTGCACCCGGACCGGATGCACGCCCGTGAACCAGCCCACCGTCCGCGACAGATCCACCCCCTCGCCGCCCAACGGCTCCCGCCCATGCCGCTCGACCTCGACCAGCACCCCGGCGCTGCCCTCGGGGCACCGCACCTGCAGCGCCGCTGCCAGCCCGGCCAGCAGCACCTCGTCGACCTTGGCACCGAACGCCGCCGGTACCCCGGTCAGCAACGCCGACGTCACCGACGCCGGCACCCGCACCGACACCCGCCGCACCGACGACTCGACATCCCGTACCGGATCCAGCGGCAGTGTGGTCAACAGCGGGTCGGATCCCGCCTGCATCGCGGTCCACGCTTCCAGTTCCGCCAGTCGCTCCGGACTTGCGGCCTGCGCCTCCAGCTCCCGCGCCCAGTGCCGGAACGACGTCGTCGCCGACTCGAGGTCCGCCTCCCGGCCCGCGGACAGGGCCGCGTACGCCTCCGCCAGATCCGGCAGCAACACCCGCCACGACACGGTGTCCATCACCAGATGGTTGACGACGAGCAACAGCCGCCCCCCGGCCGCCGGACCGGCGTCAAACCACACCGCCTGCACCATCACACCGGCCAGCGGATCCAACCGACCCACCGCCGCCCGCGCCTCCGCCTCCACATCCACATCCGCGCCGGCCGCATCCACCCGACGCACCCACACCCGCTCCGGCACCGCCTCCGGCACCACAAGCCGCGCCTCCGCACCCGGCACCAACCGCGCCCGCAGCACGTCGTGGTGACCCACCAGCTCCTGCACCGCCCGCGCGAGCACCTCGAAGTCCAGGCCGGCCGGCGTCCGCACCCAGCTGGATTGCACGACCTCGTGGAGTCGGTCCGGACCGACGCGTTCGATCAGCTCATGCATCACCGGCGTCAGCGGCACTGCACCCACACCGGGCTCCCCGCCCGGCACCACACCGCCGCTCTCCAGCGCACCCGCAACTCGCGCCAGCCCGGCCGGTGTCCGCAGCTCGAACACCTGCCGGGAGGAGATCGCGATACCTGCTCGCCGCGCGGCCGAGACCAGCAGCATCGACAGGATCGAGTCCCCGCCCAGTGCGAAGAAGTCACCGTCGGCACCGACTTCCCCCACGCGCAGGATCTCGGCGAAGAGTTCGCACAGCAGCAGTTCGGCGGGCGTCGCCGGTGCGCGGCCCGCGCCTGCCGTCGCATCGGCGGCGGGCAGAGCGGCTTTGTCCACCTTGCCGTTGGGGGTGAGCGGCAGTGCGTCCAGCACGGTCACCGTGGCCGGGACCATGTACGAGGGGAGGCGGCGGGCGGCGAGTTCCCGTATCTCGGTCGCGTCGGCGGCGCCCTGTGCGCCGGGTGTCACGTAGGCGGCGATACGGTCCGCACGCACCACGACCGCCGCCTGGGCGACCGCCGGATGCGCCGCGATCGCCGACTCGACCTCGCCCGGCTCGACCCGGAAGCCGCGGATCTTCACCTGTGTGTCCGTGCGGCCTTCGAAGTGCAGCAGCCCGTCCGCGCTCCACTTCGCCAGGTCGCCGGTGCGATACATCCGCCCGCCGTCGGCGTATGGGCAGGCCACAAAGCGCTCCGCCGTCAGAACCGGGCGGCCCAGGTAGCCGCGGGCCAGACCCGGACCGGCGAGATAGACCTCACCCACCACACCCGGCAGCACCGGGCGCAGGAAGTCGTCCAGCACGAAGACCTGGGTGCTGGGGAGCGGGCCGCCGATGGCCGGCGGTCGGTCGTCGGG
>NZ_JBNNJZ010000855.1:0-2601 GCF_050270335.1 Streptomyces sp. NPDC059900 | reverse complement strand
GGCGTGCACCACATCAACTCGATCATGCAGCCGTGCGTGGCGACGGACGCGCCGGTGGTCGGCCTCGCGCTGGTCACCGAGACCGCGGTGGCGGGCTGCGCGACGGGCGCCAGCCATGAGACGGACATCGCCGCGGCGGCCCGGTTCTCGCTGGAGGCGGCGAAGGACTTCGGACGCGGCGTCGCACGCTTCCACGACCAGGAGGAGTTCGAGCGGCTGATCGAGCTCTACGGGCCGATGACCCGCCTGCAGGCGTCCGCCGCCTGACGCCGGTTCGTTTCTCCCCTTCGCCCCGTTGGAGTCCCCGTGACCACTTCGCAGAGCGCGCCCCCTACGGGTGCGCCGCCCACGCACCCGCGCGCCTTCGAACCGGTGACCTTGGTCGTCAGCGCCGTACTCGCCGTCCTCGGTTCCGTCATCGGCCTCGTGCTGATCACGACCCTCGGCATCGCCCCCAACACCTCCGTGATCGGCGCGCTGCTCGCGATGCTGATCGGCCGGATCGCCATCGCGGGCCTGCGCAAGATGCGCGACCAGCACCGGCAGAACCTCGTGCAGTCGGCCGTGTCCGGCTCGACGTTCGCCGCCGCCAACTCGCTGATCACCCCCATCGCGGTGCCGTTCCTCATCGGCCGCCCCGATCTGGTGTGGACGATGCTGCTCGGTGCGGTGATCGGTCTGGCCGTGGACAGCTGGGTGCTGTTCCGCGTCTACGACTCGCGGCTCTTCCCGGCCACGTCCGCCTGGCCCGCAGGGATCGCCGCCGCCGAGACGATCAAGGCAGGCGACGAGGGCGGGAAGAAGGCCGCGGTGCTCGGCGTCGGCGCGGTCGTCGGTTTCGTCGGGGCGATGTTCAAGCTGCCCACGTCGGCCGCGGGCGTGGCCTTCCTCGGCAACATCTGGGCACTGCTGATGTTCGGAGTCGGCCTGCTCGTCGCCCAGTACGTACCGACCACCTTCGACTACGACCTCGGCGCCAACTACGTGCCGCACGGCGTGATGATCGGCGCGGGTCTGGTGGCACTGGTCCAGGCCGCGCTGATGATGCGCGACCGCACGGCGAAGAAGCAGGCCGCGGCCGAGCGGCAGGACGGGCGGTTCGACCCGGACTTCCGCACCGTCGACGCCCGCCGGCTGCGCCGCGGGCTGATCGAGGGCATGGCGCTGTTCGTCGTCGGCGCGATCGTCGTCGCCGTCGGCGGCGGGGTCGCGGCGGACATGGGCGGGCTCGGGCTCGTCGGCTGGGTGCTCCTCGCCGGGGTGGCCGCGCTGGTGCACCAGTTGATCGTGGGACTCGCGGCGATGCACTCCGGCTGGTTCCCCGCCTTCGCCGTGACACTGATCTTCCTGATCCTCGGCCTGGTGCTGAGCATCCCGATGATCCCGCTCGCCCTCCTCGTCGGGTACTGCGCGTGCACCGGACCGGCCTTCGCCGACGTCGGCTTCGACTTCAAGGCGGGCTGGCTGCTGCGCAAGGACGCCGTGCCGTGGAAGCCGTACGAGATGGCGGGCCGCCGCCAGCAGTACCTCTCGCAGCTGGTGGGCTTCGCCGTGGCGATCGTCGTCGTCGCCGTCGCGTGGAAGCCGTTCTTCTCCGACGGCCGGGTCCCGCCGGTCGCCCGGGTGTACGTCGACACCATCAAGGCCGGCCTCACCGACACGCACGCCATCACCATGATGCTGCTGTGGGCGATCCCCGGTGTGCTGATCCAACTCCTCGGCGGCTCCAAGCGGCAGATGGGTGTGCTGCTTGCCACCGGTCTGCTGGTGGCCACCCCGCAGGCCGGCTGGCTGGTCCTTGCCGCGCTCGCCGTCCGCTTCGGCTACACGCGTTGGCGCCGCTCGCAGGCCGCCACGAAGGAGGAGGCGGATGCCGCGGCCGAGACCGCCGACAACGACCTCGCCCTGGTCGGCGCCGGCCTGATCGCGGGCAGCTCCGTCCACGACGTCGGCCAGATCTACAAGGCGGTGTGACCGTGTCCACAGCATCCAGCGCCCCGGTTGTGCTGGGCCTGGTCACCATCGGCCAGGCCCCGCGCACCGACCTGACCCCCGACATCCTCCCGCTCACGGCCGGGCTTCGGCTGGCCGAGCACGGGGCCCTCGACCACGACCGGTTCGACGGACCCGACGCCGACGCGGTACGCGCCGCCCTCGGACCCGTTCCCGGCGAGGCGCCGCTGATCTCCCGGCTGCGCGACGGCGGTTCCGCCGTCCTCGGCCACGACGCGCTCGGCCCCCGGATGGCCGACGCCGTCGCCCGCTGCGAGGCCGATGGCGCCGACGCCACGCTGCTGCTGTGCACCGGCCACTTCCCGCCGGTTTTGGCCGGGCGGCCGCTGCTGTACGCCGAACCTCTCGTCCAGCACGGCGTACGTGCCCTGGTCGGTGCGGACCCGGTCGGTGTCGTCTGCCCGCTGCCCGCCCAGCGCGAGGACGTCGCGGCGCGCTGGACCCGGCTGCTGCCCGGCCAGGTCACCGCGGCCCCGGCGGACCCTTATGCCGCGGGCGCGCCGGAGCAATGCGCCGCGGCGGCACGGGAGTTGGCCGCGGGCGGGGCACGGTGGGTGGTCCTTGACTGCATCGGCTACACCGAGGAGA
>NZ_JBNNJZ010000854.1:0-2604 GCF_050270335.1 Streptomyces sp. NPDC059900 | reverse complement strand
ACGGCCTGTCGACCCAGGGCGGCGCGGCCCTGCCCCGCGAGGACATCGCCCGCTACGAGGTGCGCACGACGGACGGGCAACACCTGCTGACCCTGCCCCGCCCCTGAACCGGCCCTCGCGCACGGCTACTTCAGCAGGCGCGACATCCTCCGGTCCGCCAGGAGCTTCCCGCCCGTCTGGCAGGTGGGGCAGTACTGCAGCGAGGAGTCGCTGAAGGAGACCTCGCGCACGGTGTCACCGCACACGGGGCACGGCTCGCCGGCGCGGCCGTGCACCCGCAGGCCGCTCTTCTTCTCCGCCTTGAGCCGGCCCGCCGCGACGCCCCGCGAGCGCTCCACCGCATCGCCCAGCGTGGACCGCAGCGCCGCGTAGAGCCCGTGGATCTCCTCCTCCGTCAGGCTCGACGTGAGCTTGAAGGGGGACATGCGGGCCGCGTGCAAAATCTCGTCGCTGTACGCGTTGCCGATGCCCGCGATCAGGCTCTGGTCCCGCAACGCGCCCTTGATCTGGCGGCGTTCACCCGCAAGCAGGGCGGCGAAGCGCGCCTCGTCGAATTCCGGGACCAGCGGGTCGGGGCCCAGGCGGGCGATGCCGGGGATCCGGTCCGGGGCATCGGTCACGTACACCGCCAGGCGTTTTTGCGTGCCCGCCTCCGTCAGGTCGAAGCCTTCACCCGTCTCCAGGGCGACCCGCAGTGCGAGAGGGCCCTTGCCGGGCCGCGGCGGTCCGTCCGGCAGCCGGTCCTTCCACTGCAGCCAGCCGGCGCGGGCGAGATGGGTGACCAGGTGCAGGCCGTCCGCGTCGAGATCGAGGAACTTGCCGTGGCGTGCCACGGCCGTGACCGTACGTCCTTCGAGCGCGTCGACCGGCGGGTCGTACGTCTTCAGGACGCTGATCGCCATGGGCAGCACCCGGACGATGTCATGACCGACGAGGTGGTCGGCGAGGAACGCGCGCAGCGCCTCGACCTCGGGGAGTTCCGGCATCCGCTCACTCCTGACCTTGTTCCGGCAGCGCCGTCCGCTCACTCTGCCCCTGGCCGTCGCGCGCGGGCACGACGAACTCGCACCACACGCACTTGCCGCTGCCCCGCGACTCGACCCCCCACTCGTCCGCGAGCATGTCCACGAGCAGCAACCCGCGCCCCGACACGCCTGCTTCCCCCGCCTCCCTGCGGCGCGGCAGCGCGCTGGAGGAGTCCTCGACCTCGATGCGAAGGCGCCGGTCGGTGCCGCTGATGACCCGCAGGGTCACGATCGCCGCGCCGTCGGTGTGCATCAGGGCGTTGGTGATCACCTCGTCCGCCACCAGCTCGACCTCGTCGGCACCGTCGCCGGCTCCCCAGGCGCGCACGGCTGCGCGGATCATGTGCCGGGCCTCGGCAAGGGCCTCCGGGTCGCCGGGGCCGACGTGCTGCTGGAGGCGGCCGCCGGACAGCGGTGCGTCGTCCGGGCGGCGGCGCAGGAGCAGCAGTGCCGCGTCGTCCTCGCCGCCCCGCTCGTCGACGATCGAGCAGAGCCGGTCGGCGAGCTCCTGGAGGTCGCGCGGCCCCGAGCGGGCCAGCTCGCCCAGGGCCCGCATCCCGTCGCCCAGGTCGGCGCCCGGCTCCTCGATGAGGCCGTCGGTGAAGAGCAGCAGGGTCTGGCCCGCGTCGAGCTCGAAAGTGGTGACGGGATACTCCTGCCGGCCGAATTCGGCGGAGAGACCCAGCGGGAGCCCTCCGTCGACCGGCACCGGGCGACAGCTCCCGTCGGTCTGCTGCAGGAGCGGGTCGATGTGGCCGGCCCGCACCACCTGGACCACACCGGTCGACAGATCGGCCTCGGCGTAGAGGCAGGTCGCGAAACGGTCGGTGTCCAGCTCGTGCAGGAACCCCGAGGCACGCGCCATGACGGTGGCGGGCGTGTGCCCCTCGGCGGCGTAGGCGCGCAGCACGATGCGCAGCTGGCCCATGACGGCCGCCGCGTGCGTGTCATGGCCCTGCACGTCACCGATGACCGCCCCGACGCGGCCGCCGGGCAGCGGGATCACGTCGTACCAGTCGCCGCCGATGTCCCGCCCGAGCGCCGCCGAGCGGTAGCGGACCGCGATGTCGGCGCCGGGCACTCCGGGGATGCTGCGGGGCAGCATCGCCTGCTGGAGGCCCTGGGCGAGGTCCTTCTCCTGCTCGTAGAACATGGCGCGCTGGAGGCTCTGCGCGATGCCGCTGCTCAGCGCGACCAGGACGTTGCGCTCCTCCTCGGTGAAGCCGGTCTTCTCCTGGTAGAGCAGGCCGAGTACGCCGATCGGCTTGGCCTGCGCGATCAGCGGGAGGTACGCGGCCGACGAGATGCCCAGCTCGTCGATGTGCGGCCACAGATCCGGGTAGGAGGCGGCGAACTCCGCCGCGGTCTCGATGAAGCGCGGCGAGAGCGTGCGCACGGCGTCGCTCATCGGATACCGCTCGTCGATCCGGGTGAACTTGGTGCCCGGCACGAAGCTGCCCTCTGGCCCCTCGGCGACCAGGCGGCTCCGCCCAGCCTCGACCAGCGCCATGACCAGATTCGACGCACCCAGGTGTGCCAGGCCGTGGGTGTCCTTGAGTACGTCGATGACGTCCCGGAC
>NZ_JBNNJZ010000853.1:0-2609 GCF_050270335.1 Streptomyces sp. NPDC059900 | reverse complement strand
CACATACCCCACCCCGACTCTTCACAAAAATGAAGATTGCCTGAACAAGGCAACCAAGTGGCGACTGTATGTAGTCATCAAGTAAAAGATCCAGAAGGATTACTTGGGGCGTACAGGACAAAAATGTTGCATGCAGCTGTGTCGTTACTCACGGTTGCACTGAATTTGGAAACAGATTGATAACACTCCTGCACTCGAGGCCTGCCAGCGCGATGTCCTCCAGGAAGGTCCACCAGCGACTGCCCTCCGCGAACGGACGCCTCCCTCAGCTTTCCGCGGGCGTGCGGGCTCGGTTCCTGCGCCGACCGGGGGTTGGCGTCACCCGCGATGTCCGTCTGGGCCTACGACTTGACCGTCACGGCTAGTACTCCAGCAGGACTTCGCTGTCTGACCTGTGGCGTTGACCGGGCGGCTGGAGTGTAGCGGGCCGGAACATGGTCAGGGACGGTCTCACGGAGGCCGCCCCTCGAACGTGCGACCCCGCCGCCGGTAATGACAGCGTCGGGCGACTGCCTGGCGCCGTCGGCGCCAGTTCGACCAGTTCATCGCGTGGTGTCTGGCTGTCCGCGCAGGTGCGGGGGTCGGGGACAACAAGCTGCCAGGAGTCGCCGAACCTCAGCCACTGTGAGCGCGATAGCCCCGGCGCTTTCACCGGTGGCGCCCCCTTTTCGCGTGCCCGGTGGGCGGTGACGGCCAGGAAGGCGTGGGCGAGCATGGCCAGCGTAATGTGCCGGAACCAGCCCACGTAACGGCGGACTTCGTACTGGTCCTGCCCGCATTCGTTCTTCGCTGCCTGGAAACACTCCTCGATGGCCCACCGCGCCCCGGCGATCCGCACCAGTTCCCGGACGGTGACCTGCAGGGGGCTGTAGGCGAGGTGGGTCTGTCCCGTAGTCGGTGGTGACGTCGGGTAGCCGTCCATGATCATGATCTGGTGGCGGATATCAAATCCCTGGCGGGAACGGTGTTTTCAGAGCTCTCGGGGCTGGTCATCGAGGACGTGACAGACGGGGGTGACTTGGTCGTGGTCTCGGCCCGTACCCAGGATGCTGCGGTGCCATGTCCGGTGTGCGGGTCACCGACGGCGAAGGTGCACGGGTATCACAGGCGGACTGTGAAGGACGTGCCCGTCGACGGGCGACCGGTCGTCGTACGCTTGCAGGTCAGGCGGCTGGTCTGTCCCGTTCTCAACTGCCGGCGGCAGACCTTCCGCGAGCAGGTGCCCGGGCTGCTGGAGTGTCATCAGCGCCGCACGGTGCGACTTACCGCCCAGATATCCCAGGTGGCACGGGAGTTATGCGGCCGGGCCGCCGCGCGGCTGACTGCTCATCTGGCCATGCCCGTCTCCCGCAGCACCGCGCTGCGACATCTGCGACGCCTACCGCTCCCCATGGAGACCATTCCGCGAGTGATCGGCGTGGACGACTTCGCTCTGCGCCGTCGTCACCGCTACGCCACGGTCATCACGAACGCAGAGACCGGTCGACGCATCGCGGTCCTTCCCGACCGGGAAATGGCCACCCTGGAATCCTGGCTGCAGACACACCCCGGCGTCGAGGTCGTCTGCCGCGACGGCTCAGCCAGCTACGCCGAGGCCATCCGCCGTGCTCTGCCCGACGCGGTCCAGGTCAGCGACCGATGGCACCTCTGGAGCAACCTCTGCGACAAGGTCCTGCTCGAGGTCCGCGCGCACTCCGGATGCTGGGCCACGATCAACCCGCCTCGCCCGGGCGGCGTTCGCGAACAGACCACCCGTGAACGCTGGAACAAGATCCATGACCTGCTCGGCCAGGGCGTCGGCCTCCTCGCGCCCGCCGCCTGAACCTGGCGTTGAACACCGTCAAACGCTACGCCCGCATGCCCGAACCCCAAGCCCTGCGGATCACCCCCGCCTACCGCCCCACGCTCGTCGACCCCTACCGCGGTCACCTGCGTGAACGGCGCAGGGCCGACCCGGCAGTTCCGGTAACCCATCTCCTGCGAGAGATCAGGGCGTTGGGCTACTCCGGCAGCGCTAACCTCCTGGTCCGCTACCTCAACCAGGGCCGAGCCGAGGGCGACCGGCCGGTGACCACCGCACGCCGCGCTACCCGGCTCCTGCTCACCAACCCCGACAACCTCCGCCCGAAGGACGTCGTCTTGCTGGAGAAGATCGCTGCGGCCTGCCCGGCAATGACCGCACTCGCCGAACTCGTACGCGGCTTCGCCGCCTTGCTGAGACCCGCCGAGGGCAACGACCTGCAACTCACCGGGTGGATCGCGTCCGCCCGCGCGGCCGGACTACCTCACCTGCGCAGTTTCACCAACGGCCTCGAAATCGACCGGCCCGCCGTGAATTCCGGTCTCACCTTGCCCTACCACAACGGCCGCACCGAAGGCGTCAACACCCGCACCAAGAGGATCATGAGGCAGATGCACGGCCGCGCCGGATTCGACCTCCTCCGCCACCGAATCCTCCTGCCCTGACCACCCGGCGTCACCACCGACTACGGGACAGACCCGACTACGGGACAGACCCCAATCATCTGTGTAACTGGGGTTGTTGAGGTTAGTGGCGTGCTGTGTTGAGTCGGCCGTCGAAGGTGATGTCGAAGGCGTTCAGTGCTATC
>NZ_JBNNJZ010000852.1:0-2613 GCF_050270335.1 Streptomyces sp. NPDC059900 | reverse complement strand
CTGCTAACCCCGTGTACCCCGGCCGCCCGCCCGGCCGGGCGGTACGATCCGACTGTCAACCGGAATCATCATCCGTGAATCCGCAGCCGGGAGGACGGCCTGAGCGACCAGCCGTGGACCATCGACGCCATCGCGCACGCCATCCCAAACGCGGACACCCGGCAGAACTTCCTGCGCGCGGTGCACCTCACCCCGCTGCCCGACCTGCCGGGCGTGCTCGCCCGCTGGCAGCGCTTCGTCGAACAGTGGCGCGCCAATGTAGCCCCCGACCTGGAAGCCGTCCTGGAGTACGCGAGGACGCACGAGGGTCAGCTGCCGGCCGAGTACGCCGATGACGGCGGCACCGGAGACTTCCTCAACCAGCTGCGCGACAACGTGAAGAAGCGGCAGACTAACGCGGCGTGACCTTTGAGCTCATCGTCCCGCCCAGCATCCGGCGCCAGATCGCCGACCTGCCGCTGAGCGACCAAGCCGAGCTCATCGCCCTCTTCGACCGGCTCCCTGTCGAGCCCGAACAGATCACCGACCCTTACGGCCTGGAAGTCCCGGACAGCCCGGTGCGCATGCGGACCGCCGGGCTCACCCGCCTCATCGTCGTGATCACCCTGAATGACACCGAGGTCACCGTCACCGTCGTGCGAATCTACGACCCACTCGGCGAGTGACGCACACGAAGCCTCGCTCGGAGCGATCCGGAGCGTGGGCCTTCGTGCGGCCGTGGCCTCTGGAGCCCGCCGCCCTCGTCCGTGCACCGATACGCCTTCCTCCTGTCGGCGTAGTGCTCGAGTTCGGCCATCACCGTGATGCCGTGCCGGGGCAGGTGCAGCCCGTCGTGCAGGCCTCCCGCAGGCCTATAGGGTCCGCATCCGCTTCTCCAGGCAGTCGCTACCAGGAGAGCGGGGGTGCTGTGCGGGTCACGACGGCGGGCAGGTGTGGACGATCGCGTATTTCCCCAGGGGTAAGTTCGCGTAATTCCCCATGCTATGGCCGTGTAGGCGGCCAGGGACCTGCGTCGGATGAGTAGGTTGGGATTACGAAGCTGTCCGGTTCTGGGGGTGGGGAGACGTGGTGAGCGAGTCGGCCACCGACGACATATGGATCTTGTGGATCGGTGCTGGCCTCTTCATCGTCGCCGGCTTCGTGCTCGCTCTGAACGTGCGGGGGGCGGCTGAAAGGTTCTTCGACCTCGTTGCGCGACAGATGCCGTTCACGGGATCCGCGACGCCGAGGACGCTCAGGATCGTGGGCGGAGGCTGGATCGTGGTCGGATCTCTCTTGCTTCTGCCCGACCTCATCAGCCTCGGTCGGGCTGGCTAGGTGACCTGCGGCTTGTTGGGCCGGGCTCCGGCGGGGTCGTAGCCGGCACCCAGCTCGAAGTGCAGCTGTACTTCGCCGTCGGCGTGGTAGCTGAAGAAGGCGGGCGGGTCGTCCGGGCGCGGATCGAAGATCAGCACCTCGGCGCCGTGGGAGACGGCCGGATCCAGCGCCCAGCCTTCGCTGCCCCCGCTCTCCACGATGAACGACCAGTTGCCGGCCCGGCCGATGCGCCCTACGCAGTAGACCCCTGCCAAGTCCACGGTGGCGGATGCTTCCTGGGGTGACAGCCGAGCGGACCTCGACCGGATCATGATCGGCCATGCGCTCGGCAAGATGCTGCGGACTGAGGCCACGGACACAGGTGATATACCGGTCGCTGGCGTCCGGGTTGGCGGAGCACCACGCATCGGCGATCCACGCAAAACTGTCAGGCAGGGCCGCGGTCTCTCTTCAGGCGAGTACGGGGCCGGTGCGGCGCAGCACTATGAGTGCTTGTGCCCCACCAGCGCTCCGAAACCTACGGCTCGGGAAGCGTGCAGGCCACAGTCACCTTGGGTGCGTCGCAGTATGCAAACCGGGGGCTGCCCGCCCCGTAGGCGTACGGGCATCTGACCCAGACGTCGCCGCGGAACGCCCGCCCATCGAGGTGGAGTTGGTCCCTCCGGACAAGGCCGCGCTGCCGCACACGTCCTTCCAGGTCTGAGCAGACGGCGGAAGCCGACGACTTCGGCTGCGAAGTCTGGCCACCGCTGACGTGGCGAGGGGCACCTGGCAGCTGACGGCTGCCAGGTGCCCCTCGTGATCGATTATCGGGCCGACCGCACGCCCGAGCGTGGCCCGCCGGACCGATCGTGCAGCGGCGGGAGGCTCGTGGCCGTGGTCGGCTCGCCGGCGGGGCGTCGCCAGAAAGCCGACCGCAGGGCCTTACGAGGGCCAGGCGCCGTCCGGGTTGGTCAGTGCCATCCGCTCCAGCCGCCGCTGGGGGTGCCGCCGCGGTTGTTGTACCACCAATTGCCGTCCGTCCCGATCACCCTGAGGGTGATGGCCCAGCCGTAGCCGTCGGCGTAGACCGTGCTGCGCCCCTGGCCGCCGAGCGAGGTCCAGGAGCTGAGCGTTCCGTTCGTCCGTGACCATCGCGTCCAGATCGCGCCGTCCGCTCCGATGCCGAACACCTGGGCCGCGCCGTTCGGCAGGTCGTAGTGCGTGCAGCCGTACTGGGACTTGATGTTGCCGCCCCAGTTGCGGTCTGTGATGCACGAGGCTAACGCCGCGTTGGTGCCGGGCACGGGTGCGGCC
>NZ_JBNNJZ010000851.1:0-2621 GCF_050270335.1 Streptomyces sp. NPDC059900 | reverse complement strand
GACAAGGTCACCGTCTCCAATCTCGCCAAGGAGCCGGTGACCTTTCTGCTCTACGCCGCCGACGCGTACAACACCCCGCGCGACGGCGGCTTCGCGGTGCGCGAGCCCGCGGAGAAGCAGCGGTCCGTCGGGGTGTGGACGCGCCTGGCACGTTCCGAGGTCACGGTTCCGGCGGGCGGCAGGACCACCGTGCCCTTCACCGTCACCATCCCGCGCAGCGCGTCGCCGGGCGACCACCCCGGTGCCGTGATCGCCCTGGACAAGCGCGTCGCCCGCGCCAAGGGCACCGGCGTCGGTATCCGGCAGGCCGTCGGGGCCCGGATCTATCTGCAGGTCAACGGCGAGCGGAAGCCCGGCCTGAGCGTCCAGGACGTGCGGTTCGACTACGAGGTTCCGCTGGTCCCCGGCCTCGGCAAGGACGCCACGGTCACCTACACCCTCGTCAACAGCGGGAACGTGCAGCTGGAGCCGAGGGTCGACCTCAAGGCCAAGGGTCTTTTCGGCCGGACGTCCTTCGACAGCGCGGGCAACAAGCTGCCTGCCGAGCTCATGCCGGGCCAACGGGTTCGGATCACCCAGAAGTGGGCCGCGCCGCCCCCGCTGGACTGGGGCAGCGTCGAGCTGACCGCGAGCGACAAGGGCGGTGAGCTGGTGGAGAGCGGGAGCACCGCCTATCGCACGGTGAACTGGGGTGTCCTCGTGACGCTCGCCCTGGTGCTGCTCCTCCTGATCGTAGGGGTCGTGGTGCGGCGCCGCAGGGCACGCGCCGCCGCGCGGACCTGACCGGCGGTACGGCAAGACGGCAGTACGGCAAGACCGCGGGCCCGGAGCGCCGTCGCTGCTCCGGGCCCGCTCTTGGCGCTGCCGTACGGCGGGAAGTGCCCCCGACCGCGCCGGATCGACGCGGGGCGCCCGGGCACCCGTACGGCAGCAGACTCAGACGGTCTGCTCGTCCCTCCTGATGCGCCGCGGCAGATAGTGGAAGGCCGCGATACCGGCGGCGCTGAGGCCTCCCGCCGCCGCCAGCATCAGGCCCACGCCGGACATGCCGGTCGCCGCAAGCCCGCCCGAGCCGCCGGTCACCTGGGTGCCCAGCTGGGTGCCGGAGGATCCGGAGCCGCCGCTCGAGCCCGCCCCGCCCGAGGTGCCCGAGCTGCCGGAGCCGCCGCCCGAGGAGCCTGCGGTGGTGCCGGGGTCGGTCGGGTCCGCGGGGTCAGTGGGGTCCGTCGGCGGATCGGTGGGCGGGTCCGTGGGCGGGTCGGTCGGCGGGTCCGTGGGCGGGTCCGTCGGGTCCGTGCCGCCGCCACCGGTGATCTTCATGGTGTGCAGGAGTGTCTTCTGACCTGCGTCGAGAGTGCACTCCGCCGTGAACTCATCGCCGTTCGGGGGCAGCTGGACGGGCTTGCCCGCCGTGTCCCTGGCGATCATGTTGTGCAGCTTCAGGCCCTTCACGTCGAAGGC
Organism: Streptomyces sp. NPDC059900; assembly: GCF_050270335.1. Lineage (NCBI taxonomy): Bacteria > Bacillati > Actinomycetota > Actinomycetes > Kitasatosporales > Streptomycetaceae > Streptomyces > Streptomyces sp. NPDC059900. Next base: position 1,160 of record NZ_JBNNJZ010000851.1, on the reverse strand, counting down.
CGCGTCGCCCGCCTGGCCCCAGGTGAGGAGCCCGCCGGGGGATTTGCCGGTCGCCGTCACCTCGAAGTCCGCGGCGGGATCGGGGATGTCGGCCTTGGCAACGGTGTTGACGACCTTGATGGGCAGAGTGCCGTCGCCGCCGGGCTGGGTGACGACCACGTCGGCGGTCGCCTTGCCCTCCAGGCTGACCGCACCGAGGACACCGAGGCCCTGCGCGGCGCGCGCGCTGACCTTGGTGACGGCCGTGATGTCGTACTCGGGGACCGTCTCGCCCACCTTCATGGTGGCGGGCATGTCCGTGGTGATCGCGACTTCGATCGGATCATTGTTGATGATCGGGAACTTGCAGGTGTATTTCTGCCCGAGCGACACCGGATCCGCCGATGCGGTGCCACCACCGCCGGTCAGCGCGAGTACCACCCCGGCAACTCCGGTCACGGCCGAGCCCCGCACCAGCCTCGTCATCACTTTTCCTGGTTGCTCTCCCCTGCGGTCTCCCATGCGATCTCCCATGTGTGGTCCCACCTCTGAGAATTGGCACAATCCAGAAATGACTACTGACAGCTAAGGCGCGAGTCAACCCGATCGGCGCAGTTCGGCGTCGGCAGCCGGCTCAGCCCTCACAAATTGTCATCCGCGCACCATCCCGTACTCACCACAGGCACAAAACTGCCGGACCATCAACTCCACTTCCCCAACGGTCCCGAGCAGACCTTGACCGCCCAACTACTCATCAGTAGTTTGCGTATTCGAAACACCGCCGTAGCGTCCGCTGGAATTCAGGCGGCAGATTCCCTCGCGGCGGCGCATTTCACATCTCCGATTTCCCCGGACAGCTGGGCCGGCGAGTCCGGAATCGCTGAGGTGGCACCCGACGTTCGTTTGTGCCCATTCACGTAGCCCGAGAGGTAGCTCATGGGAGCGCACAAGAGACAAGCCAGGGCACGCAGTGCCCTGAGCGCGGTGGCGGCCGCCGGCCTCGTCACCGGCCTGGTCACCTTGAGCGGTGGTTCCGCCTCCGCCGACCCGGTGAAGCTCACACAGAAGTACACCTGTAAATTCCCGATCATCAACAATGATCCGATCGAAGTTGAGATCACCGCCGACATGCCCGCCACGATGAAGGTGGGCGAGACGGTTCCCGAGTACGACATCAAGGC
>NZ_JBNNJZ010000850.1:0-2623 GCF_050270335.1 Streptomyces sp. NPDC059900 | reverse complement strand
GCAGTACAAAGCGCAGGTCACGGCGGTGACGCTCTCCCGCGAGCAGCGGGACTTCGTGCAGGCGCGGGTGCGTGAGCGCGGCCTGGAGGACCAGGTCGACGTACAGCTGCGGCACTACCGCGACATCGAGGGCGGGCAGTACGGGGCCATCAGTGTGATCGAGATGGGCGAGCACGTCGGAGACGCGGAGTATCCGGGATTCGCGGCACAGCTCTACGGCCTGTTGCGGCCGCAGGGCCGGATCCTGGTCCAGCAGATGTCCCGCGGCTCCAAGGCGCCGGGCGGCGGCGCGTTCATCGAGTCGTACATCGCGCCGGACATGCACATGCGGCCCGTGGGCGAGACGATCGGCCTGTGGGAGGCGGCAGGCTTCGAGATGCGTGCGGCCGAGTCACTGCGCGAGCACTATGTGCGCACCGTCGACGCGTGGCGCGACACGCTCGAGGAACGCTGGGAGGAGTTCGTCTCGCTGGTCGGGACGGAGGCGGCAAGGACCTGGCGGCTGTATCTCGTGGGCGGATCACTCGCGTTCGAGGAGAGGCGCATGGGTGTGGACCAGATTCTCGCCGTACGTACCGGTGACCGGGGCCGGTCGGGGATGCCCGCCACGACGGCCGACTGGCACCGCGGGGAGGTGGCGTCGTGAACGGCTTCGCCTGGGGCGCGTTCGGCGTCAATCTCGGCTTCGCCGCGCTCACCGCCCTTGCCGTCCTTCTGGTCACCTTCGCGTTCGCGCTGGTGCGCGGGCTACACCGCGTCGTGGACATCGCCTGGGGCGTCGCGTTCGCGGCCGTGGCCCTCACGACGTACGTCCTCTCGGCGGGGCACGGCGACGACGGACGGCGGCTGCTGGTGACGGCCCTGACCGTGGTGTGGGGCCTGCGTCTCGCGGGACACATCGCCTGGCGGGGCCGGGGGCACGGCGAGGATCCGCGTTACGAGCGGATGCTGTCGAAGGCGCCGGGCAGCCGGGCCGCGTACGCCCTGCGCATGGTCTATCTGCTCCAGGGCGGCCTGGTCTGGCTGGTGTCGCTGCCCGTGCAGGCCGCCGCCTACATCACGGGCCCGATGAGTGTGCTCGCCGTCGTCGGGGGGCTCGTGTGGCTGGTCGGCCTGGTCTTCGAGGCGGTCGGGGATCACCAACTCGCGCGGTTCAAGGCGGACCCGGCCAACAAGGGCCGGCTCATGGACCGCGGCCTGTGGTCCTGGACGCGCCATCCGAATTACTTCGGCGACTTCTGCGTCTGGTGGGGTCTGTTCCTCATCACGTGCGAGGCTCCCGTGGCGGCGGCCGCCACGATCGTCGGGCCCCTGGTCATGACGTATCTGCTGACGCGGGGCAGCGGCAAGGCACTCCTGGAACGGCACATGGCCCAGCGGCCCGGATACGCCGCCTATCAGAAGCGCACTTCGGGATTCTTTCCCCTGCCCCCGCGGAAGACAGAAGGGTAATCCTGCTTTCAACAGAAAGAATAGAAACCGGTCAATTGCGTTCCTTGCCGCCTTACGACCGAATCTGTTCGGCATCTGTCCGATATCAGGAGACCAATCGCGATAGCGTCGAGACGATTCCGTGAATTCCTCAACTGGAGCATGAACGCGGTTCTGTTGCTGGCATTGGGCGACCGTCGACAAGGGGGCCAGGGTTCCGTCGCCAGCGGGACATGTCTCCCGGCCCCCTGCGGCCGGCCCCTCACACCGCCCTCCGCGCGGCGAAGTCTCGGCGTACGGTCGCCGGACGCTGTGGACGGTGTGCCCACGGAAGGGAGAGGCGGCATGACCGCCATGTCCGAGTGGCAGCGCGAGGAGCGGCTGGCGTCCGCGTTCGGGGATCTCGCTGCCCCGACGGTGCGGGACGTGAGCGCGACCGACGTTCTGCACACGCTGACGGAGCACTGTGTGAAGCTCCTCGACGTGTCGGCGTCCGGGGCGCTGCTGGACGTTCCGCACGGCCGCGGCCCGGAGGTCGCGGCCTCCGACGAGTACACCCGCGCTCTTGAGCTGTTCGGACTCGAATGGGACGAGGGCCCGTGCCGGGACTGCTGCCGCTCCAGGACCCTCGTCTCCGAGACTCGGTTCGACGCCGAGGACGCCTGTGCGCGCTGGCCCCGGTTCACGCCGCGCGCCCTGCTGCTCGGCTTCACCTCGGTCGCCACGATCCCGTTGCGCCACCAGGACACGGTGGTCGGCGCCCTGAGTCTCCTCCACGACCGGCAAAGACCGCTGGACGAAGCCGAGTTACGACTGGCCGGGGCGCTGGCGGACAGCGCCGCCGTCTGCCTGATCCAGCAGCAGGTCGTGCACGAACAGATGACGCAGATCGCGCGGCTGCGGACCTCCCTCGACACCCGCATCGTCATCGAGCAGGCCAAGGGGTATCTCGCCAACTCCCGCGGTTGCAGCACCGACCGGGCGTACGTCCGCAGGCGGACGTACGCCCGGGACCGTCAGCTCAAGCTCACCGACGTGGCACACCAGGTCCTGAACGGCGCTGCCGGGAACACGCTCCTGGAACCCGAGCGCTGATCCCCCGCACTCAGCGGCGCCTGAGGGTGCGCCTGAGCAGGATGCCGAGTCCTACCAGGGTGATCGCGGCGAGTCCGATGCCCAGCAGTGCGACTGT
>NZ_JBNNJZ010000849.1:0-2625 GCF_050270335.1 Streptomyces sp. NPDC059900 | reverse complement strand
GTGTTTACTCGACCACTCACCTGCGTGGACCGAGCGGATCCAGCACGAAATAGCGGCCTATCGCTCGTTCGTCCGGCACCGTCCTCCGGTCAGGGCCCCGCGGCTGATCGCCGCGGACCCCGAGGACTGCACGCTGGTGATCGAGCGCATGCAGGGACGCGTCGCCGCGCTGTCCCGGCATCCCGTCGAAGCGCCGCCGCGCGCGGACGTGCGCCTCGCGCTCAACGCGATCCGTCACCTGAACCGGTGGCGGCCGCCGCAGGAGCTGTTCGGCAGGCCCTTGGACTACGGCAAGCGGATCTCCCGCTTCCATGAGCTGGGCCTGCTCACCGACCGGGACATGGGCGACCTGCAGAAGCTTCTGCACGGCATCGCCCACTCGTCGGGGCAGCACGCCACGTGGCAGTTCTGCCACGGCGACGCGCTCCTGTCGAACATCCTGCTCTCTCCTCCGGGCCCGGTGTTCGTGGACTGGGAGCACGCGGGCTGGTATCTGCCGGGCTATGACCTGGCGACGCTGTGGTCGGTGCTCGGCGACGCACCGGTGGCACGGCGCGAGATCAGCCAGCTCGCGCAGGAGCAGGGGCCGGCGGCGCGTGACGCGTTCCTGGTGAACCTCATGCTGGTCCTCACCCGCGAGATCCGTACGTACGAGATGGCCGTGCAGCGTTCGATGCACGACGCGGCGCCGACGGCGCCCGGCCCGGGCCACCCCGGCGCCGGACAGTCCGGCGAGGAACAGCGGCTGCTCCTGCGGCGGCTGCACGACGACTGCCAGCTGGCCCGCCGGGCCGTGCGTGCGGCGGTCGGTACTCGCTGACGGGGGGGAAGGTCCGCAGTGCGCTCCGGACAGCGGCGCACTGCGGACCTTTGTATGCCCCCGGCGACTTCCGGGTGACTATGACGTGGTGAACTGCACCGCGTCTACGTCAAAGGAATTGTCCTGCGTCGACTTGAAGACCACGTACAGCTTGTGTGTCCCGGCCAAGGCTTCGACCGGCACGTCGGGTGTGGCCCGGTAGGTGTCCCAGCCCCCGGTGTTGGGGACGGGCGTCGTGGCGAGCAGCTTGCCGTCCGGCGCGTCGGCGCGCAATTCGATCGAGCCGACGCCGTACGGCGAAGACAGCTTGTAGCTGACCTTGCTGACGCCTTCGACGCTTATCGGGCTGTACGCGATCCAGTCGCCGTTGCTGATGTCGCCGATGCGTTTGCCGTTCTCGGCGCCCTCCTGGGAGACGATGCGGGTTCCTGACTGGTCGTCGTGGTATTCGGCCTGCTTGTGCTTGGGGTGCATGACGGAGCGGCCGTAGCCGGTCAGGGCGCTGACGCCGTCGCCGCCCTTGTCGGTGTACTTCGCGTTGAGGACGTAGGTGAGGTCGGCGCCTTCGGGGTGGCCGCCCAGGTCACCGGTGTCCACGGTGCCTTCGCAGCCGGGGATGTCGGTGGTGGGGTGCTCGTGGTCGTCGTGGCCGAGGGCCGGGTTGACGGTGACCTTGGAGCAGTCGATCGTGCCGTCCTCCGGGTCGGTGACCGTCACCTTGTAGGGGATCTTGTCGCCGAACTCGATGAGCTTGCCGTCGACGGGGGTCTCGACCTTCACCTTGGGCGCGGTGTTGCCCGCCGTGACGGGCACGTTGGCGTAGCCGGACTTGCCGGTGGAGTCGGTGACCTTCAGCTGGGCGTTGAAGTCTCCCTTGGTGTCGTAGGTGTGGGAGGGGTCGGCCTCGGTGGAGTCGTAGGTGCCGTCGCCGTCGAAGTCCCAGGCGAAGGTGAGCGGGTCGCCGTCCGGGTCCTTGCTGCCCTCGCTGGAGAAGTCGACCTTCAGCGGGGTCGGGCCGTTGGTGGCGGAGGCCTTGGCCTTGGCGAGCGGGGTGCGCTGGCCCTGGGCGTAGTCGATGCGGTAGAGGCCGGAGTCGTTGTTGCCGCCGCCGAACTCGCTGCCCCACTCCAGGACGTAGAGGGAGCCGTCGGGTCCGAAGGTCATGTCCATCGGCTTGGCGAACTTCGCCGACTTCAGGAAATCGTTGATCTTGAGGAGTTTCCCGCTCTTGTCGAAGCGGATCTCCTTGACCGAGTTGCGGGCCCACTCGTAGAAGAAGCTCGCGCCCTCGAAGTAGGCGGGGAACTTCGTCTTGGAGGGGTTCTTGGCGTCGTAGTGGTAGACGGGGCCGCTCATCGGCGCCGAGCCGCCCGCGCCCATCTCCGGGAACTCCTTGGACTCGCCGTAGCCGTACCAGATCTCGGGCTGCGCGAGCGCCGGCAGGTCCTGCAGGCCGGTGTTGTTCGGTGAGGGGTTGACGGGCTTGGCGCAGTCGAACTTGGCGCCGACCTCCTGGGTGTCGGGGTTGTAGGGGGCGTAGGCCTGGTTGTTGCCGTGGCAGAAGGGCCAGCCGAAGTTGCCCGCCTTCTTGATGACGTTGTACTCGACCAGGCCTTCGGGGCCGCGGTTGGTCTCGGGCGCTCCGCGGTCGGGCCCGTAGTCGGAGGCGTGGACGTAGCCCGTCTTGGGGTCGACGGTGAAGCGGAAGGGGTTGCGGAAGCCCATCGCGTAGATCTCGGGGCGGGTCTTGGCGGTGCCCTGCTTGAAGAGGTTGCCCTTGGGGATGGTGTAGCCGCCCTTGTCGG
>NZ_JBNNJZ010000848.1:0-2627 GCF_050270335.1 Streptomyces sp. NPDC059900 | reverse complement strand
GCCTTCGCCCCGGGCAAGGCCGCCTTCAAGGTGATCAAGAATGCCGGTGGCGTCAAGAAGGTGCTTGCCACCCTCGCCAGCGTGGACACCAAGAAGGGCGCCATGGCCGCACTCGGATCCGGCGGATCTACGCTGTTCGGGATCAAGTCCGTCAAGAAGGCCTGCTATGACGGCCTGAAGTAGTCATCATCTCTTCCCCTGATTTCTTCCCCCGAGGAATTGCTGTGAACACCCACAACACCCACACCGCGGGCCGGCGGACCGTCCCCTGGCGCGGGGCGGCGATGCTCGCCTTCGGCTACGCCGTCTTCTACATGCCACTGGCCTACTTCATCGACCACCCGATCAGCCTGCACTGGCTGATCTGGCCCGTGGTGGCAGTGGCCGGCCTGACCTTTGCCGCCGACTGGAAGGGCATCGGCGACCGCCCCTGGTTCGTCAGGACGATGTTCCTGCTCATCGTGGTGGTCGCGGTCATTGGCGCCGTCCTGTCCTGACAGCAGACCGCTGCGGGCGGCAACAGCGCTGCCCGGTGCACTCCGCGGCACGCCTGCGGGGGAGTGGCGTGCGCTGGGCGGCGCGGGATGGGGCGGTCGGGGGCGGCGCCGGGTCCGGGGCGGCGCCATGGCGGGATCCGGGCTCCGTCGCGTGATGCTGCGTCCGGGGCGAATCTTCATGCCGCTCCATCTCGCCGTGGCGGGATGGAACGCGGATCTCTCCGCTCTCGCGTCGCGCCAACTGTTCGTGCTGACGCCATTGTTGCTGCTTTCGGTGGCTGAGCGTTGCGCCAGGAGGAGGCGGAAGAGCGGATCACGGCCGAGCGGCCTGTCGCCGACCCCTGCGGTGCTGGGCTCTGCGGTGGTGGTCATGACGGACAGCGGCAGGCCGCTCACCTGGGCTGCGCTGAGCCGGACCCTTCCGTTGGCCGTCTTCCCGGCGTCATAGCCGCATGAGCCGCCCCCTCGGTTTTGCCCGCCCCCGGCGCTGTGCAGCGTACGCACCTCGACAAGTCCATTACAGCGCGCGGGGGTTGCCGAACGAAGCACCTAGAGAGCTATAGTGCTAGGCAACTAGGTAAATGGAGGAACCGGTGATTGAGTTCCACCTGAACACCCGCTCCGGCCTGTCCCCTTACCAGCAGCTGGTCCAGCAGGTGCGCCATGCACTGCGCCTGGGACTGCTGAAGGAAGGCGACAGGCTGCCGACGGTCAAGGACGTGGCCAAGCAGATCGCGGTCAACCCGAACACCGTGCTCAAGGCCTACCGGGAGCTGGAGCACGAGGGACTGGTGGCCGCCCGGCCCGGCGTGGGGACGTTCGTGACCCGCACACTGGCCGACGACACGCTCGCCGCGCACGGCCCGCTGCGCAAAGACCTGCAGCGCTGGCTGACCAAGGCCCGCCTGGCCGGACTCGACGAGGAAAGCATCGAGGCACTGTTCGTGAACACCTTTCGCAACGCAGCAGGGGAGGACGTAGCGTGAGCGCCGTCTTACGGGCCCGGGGCCTGAGCAGGAAGTACCGGCAGCGCTGGGCGCTGCAAGACTGCCACCTGGAGATCCCCGCCGGCCGGGTGGTCGGCCTGGTCGGCCCCAACGGGGCGGGGAAATCCACCCTGCTGAACCTGGCCGCGGGCCTGCTCACCCCCACGGCCGGCACCATCGAGGTGTGCGGGGGACCTCCGGCCCGGGGTGTGGAGCAGCTGGCCAAGGTCGGCTTCGTCGCCCAGGACACCCCCACCTACGCCTCTTTGAGCGTCGCCGACCACCTCGACTTCGGCAGACGGCTCAACCCGCACTGGGATGACGCCGTGGCCCGGGCACGAGTTCGCCGCCTGGGCCTGGACCCCAAGCAGCGCGCCGGGAAACTCTCCGGCGGCCAGCGTGCGCAGCTCGCCCTGACCCTGGGCATCGCCAAACGCCCCGAGCTGCTCATCCTGGACGAGCCCGTCGCGGCCCTGGACCCGCTGGCCCGGCGCGAGTTCATGCAGGATCTGATGGAGGCCGTCGCCGAGCACGAGATGAGCGTGCTGCTCTCCTCGCACCTGGTCTCCGATGTGGAGCGCACCTGCGACTACATCGTCGTCCTGGTCGACTCCCGCGTGCAGGTGGCCGGCGACATCGACGACCTTCTCGCCTCCCACCACCGGCTGAGCGGCCCGCGCCGCGACCCGGCCACCCTTCCCGCCGGCCTGCACGTCATCTCCGCCAGCCACACCGACCGGCAGACCACGCTCCTGGTGCGCACCGACACCGCGGTGCACGACCCGTCCTGGACCGTGAGCCCGCTGGGCCTGGAGGACATCGTCCTCGCGTACATGACGCGCCCCGCGGACGCCTCCCGTGATTCCCGCCCTGTCCTGGAGGTGCTGCGATGATCTGGCTGACCTGGCGCCAGTTCCGCACCCAGGCCACCGTCGTCTGCCTCGCCCTGGCTCTCCTTGCGGTGCTGTTGGCGGTCACCGGCCCGCAACTGGCCGACCTCTACGCTTCCGCCGGAGACGACCTGTTCGGCCGGATCACCAGCGCCGACCAGAGCGTGTACTACCTCGGACTGGTCATCGTCGTGCTCCTGCCAGCGCTCATCGGCATGTTCTGGGGCGCACCGCTGATCACACGCGAGCTGGAG
>NZ_JBNNJZ010000847.1:0-2628 GCF_050270335.1 Streptomyces sp. NPDC059900 | reverse complement strand
GTCTGGTACACCACCGCGACCGACCCGGCCACCGGCAGCGGCCTGTGGCTGCACCACGAACTGGTCGCACCCGCCGACGGGGCGCCGCCGTTCACCCACGGCTGGGCCGCCGTCTTCCCCGGCGAAGGGCCCATCACGCACGCACGGTTCGGCCCCGAGCCGTGGCGCAGAGCCGACGGCGACGGCTTCACCGCACCCGGCATCTCCGCCCGCCCCGGACGCCTCACGGGCAGCGCCGGAGACATGCGCTGGGACCTGGCCGAACGCCCTACGGACAGCCCGCTGTTCACCTTCCCGCGCTGGTCCTGGCGCCGGCCGCTGCTGCCCGCCGCCCAGCTGCTGCCCGCCGCCCGGGCCACGTACGACGGCAGCGTGACCTACGGCGACCGGGAACTGACCCTGCACCACGCCCCCGGAGCCTCCGCCCGCATCTACGGGCACGGCAACGCCCGCCGCTGGGCCTGGTTGCACGCCGATCTCGGCGGCGGCGACGTACTGGAGATCGTGGCCGCCGTCTCGATGCGGCCGGGACTGCGGCGGCTGCCGCCCCTGGTCTTCCTGCGGCTGCGGCACCGGGGTCGCACTTGGCCGCGCCGGGCCGAGCGCACCGCGGTGGGCTGGGCGGGCCCGGGCCGCTTCACCGCCGATCTGGGCCTGCCCCGCTGGAAGGTGACCGGCCGCAGCGGGCTGCGCCGCATCCGGGTCGAGGTGACCCAGGCCGAGGAGCGCACCCTGCGCCTGGACTACGCCGACCCGGACGGCACCCCGGCCACCTGCCACAACAGCGAGCGAGCCGATGCCGTCATCCGGCTGGAACGGTGGTGGGGCCGGTGGCGCCCGGAAGCCGCGTGGAGCCTGGACGGCACCGCCCACGCGGAAGTGGGCACGCGATGAGCCTGACCGGGATGGTCGCCGCGCTGCTCGCCGACGACGGCAGCCAACGCTGGCCCGCACGGGTGCCGCAGCGGCTCGACGACGTGCTGGACTCGATGCCCGCGGCCGCCCGCGCCGGAGTGCGCGGTGCCGCGGCCGCCGTGGACGCCTACGCGCTGGCCCGGACCGGACGAAGCCTCGCCGCCCTCGGACCCGCCGAACGCGACGCCGTCATGGGGACACTGGGCGCCCGCACGGCGCTGATGCCGCTCCTGGATCTGCTCAAGGTGCCGGTGCTGCTCGCGGCAGGCACCGAGCGGATGCTCGAACAGGGCGCGCGGACACCGGCGTTGGCCCCGCCGGACGATCCGCCGCTGGACTGCACGCCCGCCGGGCAGTGGCCCGACCGCTCCACCGCGGACGCGGTCGTCATCGGCTCCGGTGCCGGGGGCGCCATGGCAGCCCGTACCCTCGCCCGGGCCGGATGGCGCACCGTCGTCATCGAGGAGGGCGAACACCACACCACCGCGTCCTTCGGGAGCCGCGCGCCGCTCGACCGGTTCTCCGCGCTCTACCGCGACGGCGGGGCCACCGTCGCCGCGGGCCGGCCGCCGCTGCTGCTGCCGACGGGCCGAGCGGTGGGCGGCACGACCATCGTCAACTCCGGTACCTGCTACCGGACTCCGGACCAGGTCATCGAGCGGTGGCGCAGCGCGTTCGGCTTCGCCCCCGCAGAGGGACTCGGCGCGCATCTCGACGAGGCCGAGCGCACCTTGCGGGTGGCCACCCAGCCCTTGGACGTCCTGGGCAACAACGGACGCCTGGCCTTGGCCGGCGCCGCCGAACTCGGCTGGAAGGCCGGCGCCCTGCGCCGCAACGCGCCCGGCTGCAAGGGCTCCTGTCAGTGCGTCGTGGGCTGCCCGACCGGCGCCAAGCAGAGTCTGCAGCTGTCGGTGCTGCCCGATGCCTGTGCCGCGGGCGCCCGGATCGTCACCGGGGCCCGCGTCCGCTCCGTCCTGGTCGATGCCGACCGGCCCGGCGGACCGCGCGCGGCGGGGGTGCGCGTACGCCGCCCGGACGGCAGCGACCTGGAAATCCTCAGTCCCCTGGTGGTCGTCGCGGCAGGCGCCCTGCAATCCCCGCAACTGCTGCGCCGCTCGGGCCTCGGCGGCCACCCGCGCCTGGGCCGCAACCTCAGCGTGCATCCGGCGACCAGCGTGGCCGGACGGTTCGCCCGGCCGGTGACGGCCTGGGAAGGCGTTCTGCAAAGCGTCGGCGTCGAAGAGCTGCACCATGACGGAATCCTCGTCGAAGCCACCGCCACACCCCCCGGCATGAGCAGCTTCGTCCTGCCGGGCGTGGGCCGGGAGCTGCGCCGCGAGCTGGAGTCCGCCGGGCACCTCGCCACCTTCGGCGCCATGATCGCCGATCTGCCCTCGGGCCGGGTGCTCGGGCGCGGACGCGGCCTGATCCGCTACGACCTCCACCCGCGCGACGCGCACCGCCTGATGACCGCCGTTGGCGCCATGGGCCGGCTCCTCTTCGCCGCCGGCGCCGACGAGGTCCTCACCGGCATCCCCGCCGCACCCCGCGCCGGAAGCCTCGCCGAACTCGAAGCGCTGCTGAGCGGGGTGACGGCCCGGCAGCTTCATCTGTCCGCCTTCCACCCCACCGGTACGGTCGCCGCGGGCAGCGACCCGCGCAGGGCGCCGGCCGACCCGGAGGGACGCCTGCGCGGCGTACACGGGGTACTGA
>NZ_JBNNJZ010000846.1:0-2631 GCF_050270335.1 Streptomyces sp. NPDC059900 | reverse complement strand
GTGTGAGGGCCCGCAAGCGTACGCCGCAGCAGGCCGGGATGGATCAGCCCGTGTGCGGCCAGCCGCGAGTCCTCCAGCAGGCCGAGGATGTGCGCCCGGTGGCGCTGCCAGCCGTGGTAGAGGTCGGCGCTGAACTCGCCCTTCGTCCGGCGTTCCAGCACCTCGCGGGGCACGATGCCGCGCATCGCCTCCGCGAGGAGCGGCTTGTAGCGGCGGGGGGTGTTGCGTTCCTGCGGTTTTACGGCCAGTGCGGCGTGCAGGACCTGGTCGTCGAGGAAGGGCACCGCAAGACCCACACCGGCGGTGCGCCGTGTCAGCCGGTCGGCCTGCGCCACGATGCCACCGGTGCAGCGGGCCAGCAGCAGGACCTCGTGCTGCTCCCGCCATGGTGCCAGCGGCCGGGGCCCCGCCCGTGCCGCCGCCTCCAGCACCGAGCGCGCCGCCTCCAGCGCCGTCTCGCTCGCCCACACCGGCATCCACGGCATCGGCACCCATTCGACCCGCCACCCCCTCTGCATCGCAGGCGGGGCGCTGGCCGACAGGCGCCGTGCCTGCGACGCCACCTCTTGCGCCGGGCTGCGGCGGTCGCTCAGAGCACGCAGCGTGGCGGGCCACGAAGCGCGGGCCAGTGCCCGGTAGTCCCGCACCCGTCCCAGCCCCTTCAGGGGAGACTGCCGTACGAAGTCGTGCAGATGGGTGTGGGAGCCGGTGCGGAAGAGCTCGTCTCCGCCGTGCCCGGCCAGATGCAGCTGCGACCCCGCACCGGCCATCGTGCGGGCCAGGTGCTCGATACGGGCGCGGGAGCGCACCCAGCCGAACGGCTCCGCGTCCGCCCGGCCCGCTGCGACCGCCTCCGGTCCCAGGCCGGCGAACATCGCCTCGCCGTGTCCGGCCGGATCCACCACGTGGCGTGCGCGCGGCAGGTGCGCGGCGGCCAGCCGGGCGAAGTGAGCGTCGTCGTTGCCCGTATCCGCCTCGGCGAAGCGGTAGGTCACCAGCTTCCGCCGGCCCGTGTCAGCGAGGAAGGCCAGGGTGGTGGAGTCCATGCCCCCGGACAGATCGGTGCTGACTGTCCCTTCGCCCGCCGTCCGGGCCGCCACCGCGTCCCGGAGCGCGGCCCGGACAACTGCCGCGCCCTCGCCCAGCGATGCCTTGGCTTCAGGCGCCCGCCAACGCACCACCTCGTCCGTTCGTCCGTCGGCCTCCAGCACCAGCGCGTGATCCGAGGGCACCGCATCGACGCCGTTCCATGGAACCGATTCGTGCACGGGGAAGGGCATCACCATCCCGGACAGCCGCATCGCCAGCCACCGTGTGTCCCAGCCTGCGCCGGTCACGGAGGCCAGCACCTCCGGGCGGTCGCTCGCCACCGTTGTCCCGCCGAGCCGTGTGTGAAAGACCCGGCGTACGCCGGCCAGCGTCCCCTGCGCCCACACCCGGCCCCCGGCTGACACGATCAGGTGGAAGCAACCCGGCAGCCCCTCGGCAACGTTCCCCGCCTCGGCAACCGACCGCAGTCGTCCCAAGCGTTGGCGCAGGCCGGCGGCAGTGGGCGCACATTCCCCGGCGACCACCGCCCTCACCTGCCCCGCGCTCACCTCCAGCAGCGAGCCTTGGGGCCAACAGCCCATCACCCACGGCCGTCCGGAGGCGTGCCGGAGCACGCACGCGGCCAGGGGGCGCAGCTCGCGGGCCGCCCGGGACGCAGCTTCTCCATCCGGCAGGACGACGAACCAGCTCCCGCTCACCACGCCCCGCACTCAGTTCGGGTAGGTGCCGTAGCCGTCCCAGATTCCTACATAGTTCGGCCCCAGTGTCACGTCGGCGAAGTCACCCGCCTCCACCATGACCGGCGGCTCGTACGCCTCGGATTCCATCGTGTTCTGCTCCATGGGCAGCAACCGTCCTCTCGTCGGCAACGCGGCTGATCCGCACCGCCTTCGAGGCCTCCGTGCCCAAACCGGCAGTCAAGGAAAAGCCGCCACGGCAGCCACCTGCTCAAACCACCTGAAGCGGTACCGGTGAAGCGTGCGGAGGCGACGCCCTCACCGGCAGCACCAGCGCGCGCTCCGGGGAGATGTGCCGGTGTTATCACCCCACTGTCATCCCTTGGAGGCATTGACGGCATTCCTGTCACTCACCGTGGGCATGTTCGCTGCGCATATTCGCAGGCGACAGCGAGGAGCCACGCTTGCCCCCCAGCGGACCGCCCCCCACCCAACTCACCTTGGACGTCCTGCCCCTGGGAGCACGCAGCGAAGGCATTCTCCGGCGCGGGGACCACGCGTTGTTCGGGGTGAGCACGGGCAACAGCTATTTCACCCGCCGGCGTCTGGCCAGGGCTCTGGCGTGGGCGGCCGACCGGTTCACCGTCGTGGACGTCGTGCACGCCGATGTCGCCCTGGAGGCGGCGCTGGAGGCCTTCGGCTACGAACGCCCGGCCGCACGCAAGAGCGCGGCCAAACAACTGCGCGGGGTCCGACGGCGCATCACCGGCGCCCTGGAGGACATCGGACCGGCCGCGGTACGGGTACGGGCGCAGCCGCTGTCCGCCTTCCTGGAGCAGCCCGCATACCGGGAGGTGCGGGCACGGGCCGGGACCGCACTGCGCACCGACACGGAACTGCGCTC
>NZ_JBNNJZ010000845.1:0-2633 GCF_050270335.1 Streptomyces sp. NPDC059900 | reverse complement strand
CCATGATACCGATCGGTATCGGATGGGACGGAATGGTACCGTAGCAGCAGGTGAGGGCGCGGGGCCCGTCACCGATCGGACCTCCCGGAGCCGCCATGACATCGACCGCCAGAAGGCCGGGCAGGGTGGCCAAGCTGCCGCCCCGCGAGCGCATCCTCGACGCCGCCGAAGAGCTCTTCCAGGGCGAGGGGATCCGGCGGGTGGGCGTGCAGGCCATCGCCGAGCGGGCCGAGACCACGAAGATGGCGATCTACCGGCACTTCGAGACCAAGGACGCACTGGTCGCGGAGTGGCTGCGGATCGTCGCCGCCGACTACCAGGCGGCCTTCGACCGGGTCGAGGCCGAGCACCCCGGCCGGCCCCGTGAGCAGATCCTGGGCCTGGCCCGCTTCATCGCCGACGGTCTCCCGGCGATCTCGTACCGGGGCTGCCCGTTCATCAACTCCCTTGCCGAGCTGCCCGACCGCACCCACCCCGCACGGCAAGTGATCGAACAGCACAAGGCCCTGCAGACCCGCAGGCTGGTCGGCATGTGCACCGAGGCCGGACTCCCCGACCCCGAACAAGCCGCGGCTGAGATCACCTTCGTACTGGAAGGCGCACAGGTCAGCACCCAGAACGGAAGCATCGACCGGGCGGGGGACCGGCTGCTGAAAATCATCGAAGCCGTCCTCGACCGGCACGGCGCCGCCTGACCTCGGAACGGCGGCGCTCTGTACTGGCTCATCCGGCCCGAGGGCCTCGCCCCGGGCCGGTTCGAGCGGGCGATGTTTACTTGGCAGTGCAGTTGATCAAGTTCGTGCTGCCTCTCAACTCGGCAGGTCCGTCGGCATTATGGGGAGAGCTTGCTATGGCGCTGGTGAATCATCAGGAGATCGACGTCGTTGTCACGGCCGTCGCGTCCGTCGGCTCGCGCGTCGATGCGGATGGCGTCACGGGCTTCATCGACCAGGCCAAGCATCCGTCCTGGTGGTCCGCGGACGTGCCCTCTCCGCAGGTTGGTGACCTCTTGCATGCAGTCGTCCTCGATGACTCCCGCACTCCGCCCCGGCTGAGCGCACTCCAGGGCGGCATCGACATGGCGCGGACGCTGGCCCAAGGCCCCGTGACGCCCGCCCCGGTGCGGCTTGCTCGGTACACGAAGGCCGACCAGGAGGAGATCCTCGGCGTCGGCGATGATCCCTTCGGTGTTGCCGGGGCCGGTCTGGCCTGGCTGCCGAAGGAGGAGCACTTCGGGGCCAGGCACGACGGCCGACTCGTCGCACATGTGGGCCTGCTGCGGCTGCCCGTGGCGATCGGTGACACCGAGACGGAAGTGGTCGGCGTCGGCGGAGTGGCCGTCGCCCCCGACATGCAAGGCCGGGGGCTGGCCCGGCTCGTCCTCGCGGCAGCCCTCGACCACGCGCGCACCCTGGGTCCGCAGCACGCGCTCCTGTTCTGCAGACCTCCCCTCGTAGCGCTGTATCAGCGACTGGGATGGCACCCGTTGGACACGGACGTACTCGTCGAACAACCCGGAAGCCGCGTGGTCACCATGCCGCTGCGGACGATGGTGACGCCCCTGCGCGATGACGCCTTCTGGCCCTCGGAGCCGGTGCGTCTCTTTTCCCTGCCGATGTGAGCGCCCTCAACCTCCGCGGCCCGGAGTCTCAGCCTCAACTTTAGGGTGAGGTCGAGGCTCCCTCGCCCGCCCGCGGTCCAGGAGGAAAGGCCGGTCACTTGGATTCGAGCGTGCCCAGCGGGTGGCCGGCGGCGAGCACCTGCCGGGCCCGCTCCCAGTCGGTGTGGTCGATCCCGGTGACGTGGCGCAGGTAGGCGAGGGTGACCTGCTGGACGAGGGCGACGCGGTCGGGATCCTCGTCGGTGGTCTCTGCCGACTGGTAGCCGGAGATACCGCCGAGGAGGTGCTCGCCGCCGTGCACGGTGAGCAGGCTCTTGTTGCCGCGGCTGAGGGTGTAGGGGTCGCTCGTCCAGGCCGGCCCCCGGGTGGAGAGCGGGAGGTCGTCCTTGTCGCCGGCGACGACGAGTCCGGCGGCGGTGATGCGGGAGAAGTCCTGATCGCGCAGCCAGGGGAAGTTCTCGTGGGCGAAGGGGGCCAGTTCGTCGCCGCCCGCCCCGGCGGTGGCCAGCTGGACGGAGGCCATCACCCGGGAGTCGGACAGGTCCTCGGCGGTGCCGGTCTGCGGGTCCTTGACGCGCAGACCCACCAGGATGCCCGCGGTCTGACCGCCGAAGGAGTGTCCCGCCGCGACGATCCGGCTGTGGTCGGTCCGGCCCGCGAGACCCGGCACGGACGCTTCCAGATCCCCCAGTTCGTCCAGGATGCGTTTCATGTCCTCCACACGGTGGCGCCACAGGTGCGGCCTGCGGGGGTCGTCCGCGGCCAGGCCGAGACGCCTGGAGTCGAGGTGGGTGGCCTGGATGACCGCGAAGCCGTGAGAGGCCCAGTGGTCGACCAGTGGTGCATAGGCGTCCAGGTGGGAACCGAATCCGTGCGCGAACAGCACGATCGGCAGCCGGGTGCCAGTGACCGGTGCGGTGATCCGTACGTGCAGGTCCTCGCCGCGCTGTGGTGCGGGCAGCACGAGCGGCCTGACCGCCACGGTCGGGGTGGGTTCGGGGCCGGTCAGACC
>NZ_JBNNJZ010000844.1:0-2633 GCF_050270335.1 Streptomyces sp. NPDC059900 | reverse complement strand
GTGCAACACGGTGGTGCCGGGAATCGAGGGGAAGAGTGGCACCGGCGCGCTCTGTTTGTCAGGAGTGCGTCAAGAGTTGGCCGGAAATGGTCCGCTGCCCGGTGGCTCACGTTCGATATACGGAGGGGTCGCTCAAGGTCAGGGGCTCCCGATTGTTCGACGGGAGCCCCTCACCGGGCACGCGAGGCGGTGTGGCTGATTCCGGCCCCTTCCCTTGAGCGGGCGCGGGCGGGCGCGGGGCAGGTACGGTGAGGCCGCGCCTAACCCACCACGCTGTCCCGCCACGCGCGGTGCAGATCCGCGAACGAGCCGCTGCCCGCGATGAGTTCGGCCGGAGTCCCGTCCTCCACGACGCGGCCGTGCTCCATCACGAGCACCCGGTCGGCGATCTCCACCGTGGAGAGCCGGTGGGCGATCACGACCGCGGTCCGGCCGCGGAGCACCGTGTGCATGGCCCGCTGCACGGCACGCTCGCCGGGGATGTCGAGCGAGCTGGTCGCCTCGTCCAGGATCAGCACCGCCGGGTCGGCGAGCAGGGCCCGCGCGAAGGCGACGAGCTGGCGCTGGCCTGCGGAGATACGGCCGCCCCTCTTGCGTACGTCGGTGTCGTAGCCGTCCGGCAGGGACGCGATGAAGTCGTGCGCGCCGATGGCCTTCGCCGCCTGCTCGACGTCCTCGCGGGTGGCGTCCGGGCGGCCGATGGCGATGTTCTCGGCGACCGTCCCGGAGAACAGGAAGGCCTCCTGGGTCACCATGACCACCCCGCGCCGGAGTTCCGCGTTGGCGAGGCCCCGCAGGTCGACGCCGTCGAGCAGGACCCGGCCCTCCGTCGGGTCGTAGAAGCGGGCCAGGAGCTTGGCGAGCGTGGACTTGCCGGCGCCGGTGGAGCCGACCACGGCGACGGTCTGCCCGGCGGGAAGCGTCAGGTCGAAGCGGGGCAGGACCTCGCCGCCGGTCCGGTAGGCGAACCGCACGCCGTCGAAGTCGACCTCGCGGCCGGGGTGTTCGGAGGCCAGGGCGGGCAGCTTCCGGGTGCGGTCGGGGCGGGGCTCGGGCACGGAGGGGGTCTGGGCGAGCAGCCCTGCGACCTTCTCCAGGGAGGCCGCCGCGGACTGGTAGGAGTTCAGGAACATCCCGAGCCGGTCGATCGGGTCGTACAGGCGCCGCAGATACAGCACGGCCGCGGCGAGGACGCCGAGGGCGAGGGTGTCCTCGGTGACGCGGTAGGCGCCCCACAGGACGATGCCGGCGACGGCCGTGTTGGCGACGAGCCGGGAGCCGACCACGTAGCGGGCCATCTCCAGCATGGCGTCGCCGTTGGCCCGCTCGTGATGGCGGTTGAGCTTGCCGAATTCCTCTTCGTTCGCCCGCTCGCGGCGGAAGGCGCGGACCGGGCGGATGCCGTTCATCGTCTCGGCGAACTTCACGATGACGGAGGCGATCGCCGTGGACCGCTTCCCGAAGAGCGGTCCTGCGCGGCGCTGGTAGCGGCGTACGAGGAGGTAGAGCGGCACGAACGACGCGACGGCCACGGCGCCCAGGCTCAGGTCGAGCCAGAGCAGCATCACCGAGATGTAGACGAAGGACAGGATGACGGTGATCAGCTCCTGGAGCCCCTCGCTGAGGAGTTCCCGCAGGGATTCCACGTCGGTGGTGGACCGGGAGATGAGCCGCCCCGACGTGTACCGCTCGTGGAAGTCCACGCTGAGGGCCTGCGCGTGCCGGAAGATGCGGCCGCGCAGATCGAGCAGGACGTCCTGGTTGACGCGGGCGGAGGCCACGATGAACGCGTACTGGAACCCGCCGGACGCGCCCGCGCAGAGCAGATACCCGATGCCGACGGCCACGAGCGGCCCGTAGTCACCGCCCCGGACGGCGGGCACACCGCTGTCGATGGCATACGCGACGAGCAACGGCCCGCCCTGCACGGCGGCCTGCTGGAGGAGCAGCAGCACGGTCGCGACGACGACCCGCCTGCGCAGCGGCGAGAGCAGCGACCGCAGCAGGGCGGACGTGGCGCCGGACGGCGCGGGAAGGGTGTCCTGGTCGAAGTCGTCGGCGGGGTCTGCGGGTTCGGCGGCGTCGGCGGGCGCGGACGCCGACGCCTTGCCGGGGGTTTCGGGTGCTGACCCCTTGCCGCGGGTTCCGGGCACCGATCCCTTGCCGGGGGCGGCGCGCTCGCCGGGGGCCGGTTCGGGGCGACCGGCATCCTGCGCGGGGGAATCCTCCTCGTCCGGCCCCGTGGTCCGTGACGCCGGTGTGGACGCGCTCATCGCAGGCCCTTCCCCTCCGCGGACCCGACGCCCGCCTCAGTCTGTACATCCGCAAATCCGGAGACCGCCGTCCCCGACATCAGCCACGCGTACTCCGCGTTCTCCCGCAGCAGTTCCTGGTGCGTGCCCACCGCGGTGATCCGGCCGCCGGAGAGCAGCGCCACGCGGTCGGCGAGCAGGACCGTGGACGGGCGATGGGCGACCACCAGGGCCGTCGTGTCCCGCAGGACGCGCCGCAGGGCCGCCTCCACCAGGGCCTCCGTGTGCACGTCGAGCGCCGAGAGCGGGTCGTCGAGCACCAGGAAGCGCGGGCGGCCCACCACCGCGCGGGCCAGGGCCAGGCGCTGGCGCTGGCCGCCG
>NZ_JBNNJZ010000843.1:0-2637 GCF_050270335.1 Streptomyces sp. NPDC059900 | reverse complement strand
GAGATGGACAACGCAATAAAAAATGCCCGCCCCTGATCACTTCCATGACCAGGGGCGGGCAAACGTTCCGTGAACGCTCAGCTACCGGCGGGAGCCGCGTATTCGGCGAGCACCTGAGCACGCCCGAGCGTGTGGAACCGGAGATTGAATCCGACGACGGCGGGCGAAGCGTCGGAGTCCGGACCGAGCTTCTCCTGGTCCACCGCGTACACGGTGAACACATAACGGTGCGCCGGGTCGCCGGGCGGCGGCGCGGCGCCGCCGAATTCCTTCGTCCCGTAGTCGTTGCGCACCTGGATCGCGCCCTCGGGCAGTCCCTCGAACTTGCCGCTGCCCGCACCGGTGGGCAGCTCGGTCACCGACACCGGGATGTCGATGACGGACCAGTGCCAGAATCCGCTGCCCGTGGGGGCATCGGGGTCGAAGCACGTCACGGCGAAGCTCTTGGTGTCCGGCGGGAAGCCTTCCCACCGCAGGTGCGGCGAGGTGTTCCCGGCCGCCTGGACCTGAGCGTCCTTAAGGACCGCACCCGGCTCGAAGTCCTCGCTCACGACCGTGAAAGACGGCACGGGCGGATGGAAGTCATGGGGAAGCGGCGGCCTCTTGAGCTCGGTCACGTCGGCACCTCCTGATTGGTTCCTGCTCGGCGGTAGCTCTACAGCTCTTCCGTTCCGAGCCTAGAACCAGTTGCGCTTGCTGCCGACCTGGGACAGCCACTCGTTGAGGTACGCCGCCCAGTCCGTGCCCTGGAAGTCGTGCAGCCCGACCTTGAAGGAGCGGAACGAGTCGCTGCCCTCACTGAAGAGCCCCGGCTTCTTGTCCATCTCCAGGATGACGTCCATCTCGCGGTCGTCGGCCACGAAGCTCAATTCGACCTGGTTGAGGCCGCGGTACTGCTGCGGCGGGTAGAACTCGATCTCCTGGTAGAACGGCAGCTTCTGCCGCGTGCCGCGGATGTGACCGCGCTCCATGTCGGCGCTCTTGAAGCGGAAGCCCAGCTGGATGAAGGCGTCCAGGATGGCCTGCTGCGCCGGCAGCGGGTGCACGTTGATCGGGTCCAGGTCACCGGAGTCCACCGCACGCGCGATCTCGAGCTCGGTGGTCACACCGATGTTCATCCCGCGCAGCTGCTGCCCGTCGATGGAGGTGACCGGCGTCTCCCAGGGAATCTCGAGCCCGAACGGCACCGCGTGCACCTGGCCGGCCTGGAGCGTGAAAGCCCCGCCGAGGCGCAGCTTGGTGAACTCGATGTCCTGCTTCGTCTCCTGGTCCTGGCCCTCGACCTCGACCCGCGCCTGCAGACCGACGGACAGCCCCTCGATCTCCTGGTCGACGGATCCGCCCTGGATGCGCACCTCACCCTGGACGACACCACCGGGTACGACGTTGACCTCGGTCAGCACCGTCTCCACGGAAGCACCACCGGCACCCAGGCTCGCAAGCAGCTTCTTGAACCCCATGACTCTCCTCCCCAGGCCCTGCCTGTGGTTCGACTCGACTTGAATCCTTGATCGATACAAACGCGATGAACCCGCGTCCGGTTCCGCGCCATCACCCTGGAAATCCGCCCCGCCCGTGGCCACCCACCGGGCCGGACCGTCTCCAGTAGGCTCGGACGGCATGATCAAGGCCCCTGACCGTACGCCCCTCACGCACGACTTCTTCGAGCGCCCTGTCCTTGATGTGGCCCCGGATCTCCTGGGCCGAGTCCTGGTGCGCAACTCCCCGGAGGGTCCGATCGAGCTGCGCCTCACAGAGGTGGAGGCGTACGCGGGCGAGGCCGATCCCGGATCACACGCCTATCGCGGCCCGACCGCCCGCAACAGCGTGATGTTCGGTCCGCCCGGACACGCGTACGTCTACTTCACCTACGGCATGTGGCACTGCCTCAACGTGGTGTGCGGACCGGAAGGCATGGCGAGCGGGGTCCTGCTCAGGGCGGGGGAGATCACGACGGGCGCGGAGATCGCCCGCAAGCGCCGGCTCTCGGCCCGCAACGACAGGGAACTGGCCAAGGGCCCCGCACGCCTGGCCACGGCCCTTGACGTGGACCGCAGCCAGAACGGCATCGACCTCTGTACGGGAGGGGACGCGCCCCTCACCCTCCTTACGGGCACCCCTGCCGACCCCGGGCAGGTCAGCAACGGCCCGCGCACCGGAGTCGGCGGCGAGGGCGCCGTCCACCCCTGGCGCTTCTGGACCCTCAACGACCCGACGGTCAGCCCCTATCGGGCGCATGCGCCCCGTCGCCGCCGAACTTGACGCGGCCTTGAGCGGACCGTAATGTAGCCCGAGCCGCTTGACCCGGTGACGGCAATCTGCCAGCAGCTGGAAGCGGCCAACCACTACCTACGACTTCCCCTCAGCGGGGGCGCATTTCGCATGCTCGCATGCCGGAATTCGAACTCGCGGAACTCGATTATGAGTTGCAGAGGGAATCCGCTAACGTAGTGAACACGCCGAAAGGCAAAGGCCCTCCAACGGCCACCGGAAATGAAATCCGAACCGGGAACGGAACGGAAAACGGATCTGGTAGGGTTGGAAACACGAAATACCGAAGGGAAGCGCCCGGAGGAAAGCCCGAGAGGGTGAGTACAAAGGAAGCGTCCGTTCCTTGAGAACTCAACAGCGTGCCAA
>NZ_JBNNJZ010000842.1:0-2638 GCF_050270335.1 Streptomyces sp. NPDC059900 | reverse complement strand
CGGCGAAGGCGCCGGAAGCGTGTGCTTCCGGCGCCTTCGCCGTGCCCGGTGACCCTCAGTCCTTGTTGGGCCGCCCGTTCGGGTTCTCCGGGATCTCGATGGAGTCGGACGGGTCCGGCTCCTCCGGATCGTCCGTCGGCTGTTGTGTCGTCGGGTCGTCCGTCGGCTCCTGCGTCGTCGGATCGTCCGTCGGCTCCTGCGTCGTCGGGTCCTCCGACGGCGGCTTCGTCGTCGGGTCCTTGGTCTCCGAGGGCTCTTCCGTCGGCTCCGTGGGCTTCTGCGTCGTCGGCTCCGCGGGGGGTGCGATGGCCGCGCCCATGGAGGTGTCCAGGTCGAACTCGCTGGGCGAGCCCATCGCCTTGAAGGTGTACGCCGCCCAGATCTGCGCGGGGAAGCTGCCGCCGTCGACACGCGGCAGTCCGCCGGCGCCCTTCATGGAGACCTGCTTGCCCTGTTCGTCCGAGCCCGTGGCGCCCTCGCCGAAGAGGCCGACCGAGGTGACCAGCTTCGGTGTGTAGCCGGTGAACCAGGCCGACTTGTTGTCGTCGGACGTACCGGTCTTGCCCGCCACGTCCTGCACCGGGCTGCGCACCGCGCTGCCCGTACCGTCGTCGACCACGCCGGTCAGGACCGAGGTGAGCGAGTCCGCGGTGCCGCGCTCGACGACCCGCTCGCCGATCGGGTCCGGCAGCTCGATCGTGCGGTCCTTGTGCTCGACGGACGCCACGAGCGCGGGGGTGACCTTCTTGCCGTGGTTGTCGAGCGTGGCGTAGACGCCCGCCATCTCCAGCGGGCTCGCGCCCATGGTGCCCAGCGTCTGGGCGGGCACGGCGGGCAGATCCTCGACGTCCATGCCGAGCTTGCCCGCGGTCTCCAGTACGTCGTCCATGCCGACGTCCACGCCCATCTGCGCGAAGACGGAGTTGATGGACTTGTTCATCGCCTTCTGGACGGTGACCTGGCCATAGCTCTTGTCGTCCTCGTTCGGCGGCGCGAAGGCGACATCGCTGCCCTTGACCGGGCGCTCGCTGGTGCCGTCGTAGACGGTGTTCGCCGTGATCGGCTGGCCGGACTGCGTCGCGCTGCCGTTCTCCAGGGCGGCGGCCAGGATCAGCGGCTTGAAGGTGGAGGCGGGCTGGTAGTCGCGCCGGGTGGCGTTGTTCGTGTAGTGCTTCACGTAGTCCCGGCCGCCGTACATCGCCAGGACCTTGCCGGTCCTGGGGTCGACGGACGCGGCGCCCGCCTGTACCCGGGCGTCGGCCTTGCGCTTCTTCGGGTCGAGCTCGTCGTTCAGCTTCTTGTCGACGGCCTTCTCGAGCTGCTTCTGCTTCTTCTCGTCGATGTTGAGCGTGATCGAATAGCCGCCCGCGTCGAACTGCTCCTCGCTGAGGTGCCCGGCCTTCATGACCTCGGCCTTGGCGCGCGTGACGAGATAACCGGTCTGGCCCTCGAGTCCCGGGGCCGCCTTGGGATCGTCCGGCACGTCGAACTTCTGGCGGTCGCGCTCGCTCGCGGACAGCCAGTTCTCCTCGACCATGTTGTCGAGCACGTAGTTCCAGCGGGCCTTGACCAGCTTCTTGCTGGCGGGCGTGGCAGAGGTCCAGTCGTACTGGCTCGGGGCCTGGAGCAGCGCGGCGAGGTAGGCGCCCTGCGAGACGCTCAGCTTCTCGGCGTCCTCGCCGTAGTACGCCTGGGCGGCGGCCTGGATTCCGTAGGCGCCGCGGCCGTAGTAGCTGGTGTTGATGTACCCGGCGAGGATGTAGTCCTTGCTCTTGTTCTGGTCCACCTTCAGCGAGATGACCAGCTCCCGGAACTTGCGGGTCACCGTCTGGTCCTGCGTCAGGTAGTAGTTCTTGACGTACTGCTGGGTGATCGTCGAGCCACCCTGCTTGCCCTTGCCGGTGACGGTGTTGATCAGGCCGCGGGCGGTGCCCTTGAAGTCGACGCCCTTGTCCTTGTAGAAGGACTTGTTCTCGGCGGCCACGAAGGTGCGCTGCACCTTCTTCGGCACCTTCTCCAGGTCGACGACCTCGCGGTTCAGCTCGCCGGTCCTGGCGATGACCTTGCCGTTCTTGTACTTGTAGACGTTGCTCTGGAGCTTGGCCGCCGCGTTGCCCTCGGGCACGTCGACCATCATGTAGAGGACGACGAAGCCGAGCATGCCGAGCAGGCAGAGCCCGAAGAACGTGCCCAGGATCTTCTTCAGCGTGAAGAAGCGGCGTATGCCCGTGCGCTTGGGTTTGCCGCCGCCGGCGGGGCGCCCGCGCGATGCCCGGCGCGCGCCGCGCTGCCGCGCTTGTCGCTCTTCCGCTCGGCCCATGAGTGTGAGTGCTCCGCTTCCGTCTCGTTCACTTTTCCGTATGCCGTGGCAAGTCAGCTCAAGAAGCTAACACCGCACCTGGGGACAAAGGACTGCCGATCCGGTCTTTTCCGGACGTGACAATCAGCACCTGCCCCACAGGAACCGGTGATTGCCCACAGTTGACCGCCCCCCAGTAGACCGACGATCCCGGGGCCGAGAAGGTTGCCCGCATCCCGAACCTGTGAGCCGCGTATCAAGGCGCGCTCAAGCGGCGCCTCCCGCGTCAGCGGCTCTGCACCAGACGTATACATGGCACGTATACACACGGTGTAGAGT
>NZ_JBNNJZ010000841.1:0-2641 GCF_050270335.1 Streptomyces sp. NPDC059900 | reverse complement strand
CAGTCCGTACGCGGTGCTCGCTCACCTCGCAGTGGGCATCGCCGGGCAGCGTGAACCGGGTGGCGAGTGCGTCGGAGAGCTGGTGGGCCGCCCTGCGGCGCAGGGCAGGGTCTGGCGATTGCAGCTGGGGGAGTGCACCCGCGATGTCGCCTACGGCATCGAGCCAGTCCACTACGGCCGACTCGCAGCCCGCGGTGCGGGCGAGGCTTGGAACATTTACCATCAAACCTCCATCGAAGTGCTTCGACGAAACACTTTAAACATGGCTCGACGGCACGGTCAACCACCGGATGACGGGCGCAGGCCCTGGTCGGATAGGGTGCTGACGTGGGGAGTTCGGACGTGACGATCTATCAGGTGGCCAAGGCCGCCGGCGTGAGCATCTCGACGGTCTCGCTCGCGCTGAACCACCCGGACCGGGTCAGTCCGAAGACACGCGACCGGATCATCGAGGTCGCCGGCGAGCTGGGCTACCGCGCCGGTGCCACGGTCTCCGAGCGCGCCCGCAAGCGCAGCGGCCGCATCGCGGTCCTCGCGCCCTTCAGCAGCTACGAGACCTACCGCGCCCGGCTGGTCGGCATCCTGGAGACCTTCGGCCCCCACGGCGTCGAAGTGGTGGTGCACGACACGCCGCCGGCCACCGAATCCCCCTCGCCGCTGCTCGAGACCCTGCCGGTGCGCGGCGACGTCGACGGACTGCTGATCATGGGTGTGCCGCTCGGTCCGGAGGGCGCCGACCGCCTCAAACGCTGGGGGCCGCCCACCGTCCTTGTCGACTCCGCCAACCCCGAGTTCACCTGCGTCACCTTCGACGACGAGCAGGCCGGCCACCTGGTGGCCGCTCACCTGCTCGGCCGCGGCCACCGGCGCCTGGCCTACCTGCACGAGCCCTACCGCTCGCAGGGCCTTCCCTCGGCCGGTCTGCAACGGCTGGAGGGAATCGCCCGCGCGCTGCGCGAGGCGGGCGAGGCGGGCGGCATCGAGGACATCGCACTCACGGGCAACGACGCGCCCGCGGCCCGGGAGCAGGCCGCCGACTTCGTCCGCCGCACCGAACGGCCGACGGCCGTTATCGCTCACCACGACGTCCTGGCGGCCGGGTTCCTGGCGGGGCTGCGCGCCGCAGGAACCCGGGTGCCCGACGAGGTCGCCGTGGCGGGCTTCGACGACGGAACGCTGGCGGACACGGTGGGCCTGACCACCATCCGCCAGCCGTTTGCCGAGTCCGGCCGCCGCGCCGCCGAACTGCTGCGCTCCCTGATCGAAAATCCGCGGCAGAGCCCTGTGCGCACGCTCCTGGTCCCGCAACTGATCACCAGGGAGAGCAGCTGACGGGGGAGGTCAGCCCCTGCTGTAGTCCCTCCATGTGCCCGGCCGCTCGCCCTGGCCGGGGCCGGGCCGGCCGTAGTCGCACACGCCCTCGGGGAAGGCCTTGCGCAGCCGCGCCTGCTCGGCGTCGGTGAAGCGCACGCGGTAGTCGCCGAAATCCACGGGCTTGAGGGCGCACTTGAGCGGGCTCTGGTCCAGCGGGGCGCCGGCTTGGAGCCGGGGGTCGGCGCCGATGGGGTACTGATCCGCACACGGTCCGCTGGCCGGATACGTCAGCCGGGCGTTGATCCGCTTGGCCGGGGTCAGATAGCAGGCGTCGGAGAGCCCGGCGGGTTTGCCGGCCATGACCTTGGCCTGCTTGCTGCGGGAGGAGGTGTCGGCTGCGATGTTCGTCAGCCAGCGGTCCATCGACGTCAGCACATAGGCGTCCGCGGTCTGTTGCTCGCCCGCGGTCGGCTGGCTCTCGATGATCACGTGGTTGGCCGACGTCCCGTTGGCTGCCTGCAACCGTGCCCGTGTGACGTAGGACCAGTGAGCGGTATGGACGTCGAGCGGCAACCGGTCCGCGTAGAGCCGGTGGTCGATGATCGGCGTACTGCGCAGGCCCAGGCGCATGCTGTTGAGCAGGTCGCCGCGGTAGGCGGCCTTCAGCGCCCGCGGGTCGGCCTCGGAACGCCGGGCGACCGGGGTGCCCGCCGCGTCGTATCCGCCGATCTCCGAGTTCAGCTTGATGAACTGAGCCGGACTGATCTTCTTGCTGTTCAGTGCCTTCAGCCCGTACTGCACTCCGACGTTGTCCAGGACGCTGCGCACGAAGCCGTTCTTCGGGTCGCGGCCGAACTGGTTGGCGTAGGCCTCCGTCATCGTGCACTTGACCCCGCCGGGATTGGCGGTGGCGTGCCACCGCGCCGTGAGGGGGATCGACTTGTCGCAGCGCTTGGTCGCGGTGCGGATGTCGATGTTCTCCGCGCCGACGCAGCTGCCGTACTCCAGCATTCCGGTGACCGCATCGCGCTGCTCGGGGGTGAAGGAGCTGCCGGCTCCGGAGAAGTGGCGTACGAGCAGTTTGCAGTCGCTGGCCATGCTCTTTTCCAGCGTGAAGCCGTCCGGGAAGCCGACGATGGGGATGATCCCGTCCAGGATCCCCGGATAGGAATCGGCCATGGTGTACTGCTGGATGCCGCCGCCGGACCCGCCCCAGCCGATCGTGTGCTGCACCGGCCCGTAGGTCTCGACGAAGTGCTCCTTGACCATCATCGCCGTCTCCGCGGAGAGCGGGATGCTGCAGTTGGTCTCCAGGACGTTGAGGGTC
>NZ_JBNNJZ010000840.1:0-2659 GCF_050270335.1 Streptomyces sp. NPDC059900 | reverse complement strand
GCCCACCGCCACGCCGATCCCCGGCAGCACTCCGAGCAGAGCCACCCCGAGCAGGGCCGCGACGGACAGCCAGAACTCCGCCTTGCGCTGCCGCCACAGCCGCATGGTGCCCGCGACGTCGGCCAGCGACAGGGAGGCGGTGATGACCACGGCGGCGAGCGCGGGCTGCGGCAGATCGCGGAAGAGCCCCGGCAGCAGGACGAGCATGAGCAGGATCAGCGCCGCGCCGACGAGTCCGGTGAGCTGGGTCTTGGCCCCGGCCCGCTCGGCCACGGCGGTGCGGGAACCGCTGGTGCTCACGGGGAACCCCTGGAAGAGGCCCGCGGCCACGTTCGCGCTGCCGATCGCGATCATCTCGTCGTTGCCGCGGACCTCCTGCCCGGTGCGGGCGGCGAAGGCGGAGGCGTTGGAAATGGTGTCGGCCAGGGACACCAGGGCGATGCCGAGGGCGCCGACGAACAGCGGGCCCAGGTCGTCCCAGCCGATGTGCGGGACGGTGAACGGCGGCAGCCCCTCGGGGAGGCGTCCGACGGTCTTCACCCCGTGCTCGTCCAGGTCGAAGACGACGGACGCGGCGATGGCGAGGACCACCATCACCAGGACGGCCGGGATCTTCGGCATCAGACGCTGGAGCAACAGGATCAGGAGGATGCAGCCGCCGCCGACCGCGACGGACGCCGCCACCGTCTGCCCGTCCGCCACCCCCTGGACGAACGCCTCCACCTCGCGGATGAGCCCGTCGGCGTCGGTCGAGAAGCCGAACAGCTTCGGCAACTGCCCGATGAGGATGGTCAGGGCCAGACCGTTCATGTAGCCGATCATGGTGGGCTTGGAGATGAGATCGGCGACGAAACCGAGCCGTGCCACCCCCGCGAGGAGCGTGATCGCGCCGACCATCAGGGCGAGCATCGAGGCGAGCGCGATCGCGCGTGCGCTGTCCCCGTCCGCGGCCAGGAGCGGCAGGATCGTCGCGGCGATCATCGGGCCCAGCGACGAGTCGGGGCCGAGCACCAGGACGCGCGAGGGCCCCGCCACGGCGTACGCGAGCAGACACAGCACCGAGGTGTAAAGCCCCGTGATGGGCGGCAGCCCGGCCAGTTCCGCGTACGCCATGCCCTGCGGCACCAGGAGCGTGCTCAGGACGACGCCCGCGATCAGGTCCTTGAGCAGCCACTCCCGGCGGTAGGTGCGCAGCGTCCTGATCCCCGGCGGCGTCCCGACGCGCACCGGCCGCTCACCTCTGCCCGGCGACGGCAGGCCGGTGACGGCGGCGGGCGGCGAACTTGCCCGCTTCCCACAGCGCGAGGAGCGCGAGGGCGGGCAGCAGGGCCCAGCCGAACTGGCCGATGCCCAGCGGCGTGGTGTCCAGGAGCCGGTTGAAGGCGTCGGTCTGGGTGACCAGGACGGCGAGCGCGAACTCCCCGAGCACCGTCCAGTTCAGCTGTTTGCTGTCGAAGGTGTCGGCCGTCAGTATCGACGCGGTCTGGTTGCGGCATTCCAGGGCGGCCACGATCAGGCACAGCGCGAACGAGGTGAGGGCGATGGAGTTGCCGATGCGGACGCTGTCGTAGCGCGCTTCGCCGAGCTGGATCATGGTCAGCAGCCCGATCGCCACGGCCGTTCCGGTGAGCCCGACCGTCAGCATCAGACCGCCGGTCATCACGGGCTGCCCGCGGGGCCGCGGGCGGCGGGACATGAGGCCGGCGCTGACCCGGTCGAAGCCGAGCGAGAAGCCGAAGGCGGCGTTGACCACGAAGTGGATCCACAGCACCTGGGCAGGCGTGAACGGCTCGCCCTCGGCGATGTCGAACAGGGCCGCGCCGAGGAAGGTGAGGACGAACACGACGAGCAGCACCAGGACGAAGCGGATGTACTTGGTGAGGTTGTCGTAGATCTTGCGGCCCTGCTCCACCGCGTGGACGATCGTGGCGAAGTTGTCGTCGGACAGGATCATCCGTCCGGCGTTCTTGGCGACCTCCGTGCCCGATCCCATGGCGATGCCGATGTCGGCGGCCTTGATCGCCGGGGCGTCGTTGACGCCGTCGCCCGTCATGGCGACCACGTCGCCCTTCTTCTTCAGGGTCTCGGCAAGGAGCACCTTGTGCTCGGGGGCCACCCGGCCGACCACGCCGATCTCGTCGATGCGGGCCAGGCGTTCGTCCTCCGAAAGGGCGGCGAAGTCGGCGCCCAGGATCGCGCTGCCCCCGATGCCGACCTGCCCGGCGATGGCGGCGCCGGTGATCACGTCGTCGCCGGTCACCATCCGCACGCGGATATGGGCGGCCCGGGCGGCGGCCACGGCCTCGCGCGACTCGGTGCGGGGCGGATCGGCCATGCCCACCAGGCTGGTCACGCACAACACCCCGACGTGGGCCAGGAGATCCCCCTCCGGCGTGAAATCGGCCGGGTCGATGTCGCGGACGGCGGAGGCCATCACGCGCCGGCCCGCCTGTTCCATCCGTTCGAGTTCCCTCTCGGCCCGGCTGCGCAGCGCGGTGTCGAAGGGGATGGGCGCACCGTTGGACAGGGCGGTGGTGGTGCGCGCGAGGACGGCGGGCGCCGCTCCTTTGACGAAGCAGCGCACGACCGGCCGGCCGTTCGCGTCGCGGCCCTGGTGGAAGGTGGCCATGAGCTTGTACGCCGGGTCGAAGGGCAGGGT
>NZ_JBNNJZ010000839.1:0-2685 GCF_050270335.1 Streptomyces sp. NPDC059900 | reverse complement strand
GGAGGCTGACTGCCGCGGCGTCATGCACGCCGTCCTGGATGTCAACGACCCAGAACCGCTGACCGCCCACAGCCCGCTGTACGACCTGCCCAACGTCGTCCTCACGCCGCACATCGCCGGATCCCTCGCCTCCGAGACCCGCACGATGGCCGGCGCCGCACTGACCGAACTGGAGCGCTACGCCGCCGGTCTGCCCCCGCTCGCGCAGGTCACCCGGCAGCTGCTGACCGTACAGGCGTGACCTGGCCCCCGACCCGAGCCCGCCACCACCCAGCCCCAAGGAGTGCCATGAACCATCAGCTTCCCGGCAGAAGGACCGTACTGCAGGCGGGCGGCCTGGCAGGCCTGGCGGCCGCCGTCGGCCTGACCGCCAACCCGGCCAGTGCGGCGCCCGCCGCAGGCCCCTGCCACCCGCGCATCACCGACCTGGGCCCGGCCGTACGCCAGTTCTCGCTCATGAGCGCCCTCCTGGTCGGGGACACCCTCTACATCGGCTCCCGCAACATCGAGCCCGTCCAGATCATCGCCGTACACCTGCCGTCCCAGAAGGTCGTGGCCCGGACCGAGTTGGCAGGCGGCCACTCCATCCAGGCACTCGCCGCCGACGACAGCGGCAGGTACCTGTACGCGGGAATCCTGCAAAAGGCCTCCGGCGAACGCCCCAACCTCTTTCGCTGGGACCTGAAAACGCCCGACAAGCCGGCCGAGTCCCTGGGCCGCATAGCCGACCGCGACGTACGCGCCCTGGCCGTGGCACCCGACGGTGTCCTCTACGCGGTCGGCGGCGGCAGCAGCACCGCCCCGGCCCTGTGGGAATACCGCCCCGCCACCGGCGAGATCCGCAACGCGGGCACCCCGGACCCGAAGGTCACGCTCGCGCGGGCCGTCGCGGCGACGCGTACCCACGCCTTCTTCGGCGCGGGCACCACTTTCAACGGCGGCGGCGACACCAGCAGAGCCGCCCTCTACGCCTACGACCGCTCCGCCGAGACCTTCACCCAGATCGCGCCCTCGCAGATGCTGCGCGATCCGAGCATCCGCGATCTGGCGGTCCTGGGCGACAAGCTCGCCGTGAGCTCCGCCGCCTCCACCGAGGAGGCCAAGGTCGCGCTCCTGGACCTGAACGACCTGTCCTCGTACCAAATCGCCACGTCGACGGGCAAGGTCGCCAAGTCATTCACCATGATCGGCGACACCGTCTACTACGCCAACGAATCCGGCCTGCTGGCCTACCAGCCGTCCACGAACACCGTGTCCCCCCTGCGCCACGACGGCCCCGAACTCGGCGAGATCTGGGGCGTGGACAGCCGCGCGGGCAAGGCCGTCGTCACGTCGGCCTACGGCTTCGTGGCCCAGATCGACCCGGTGGACAAGACAGCCGCCGTCACCGACCTCGGCAAGGCCGGCGCGCCCATGGCCGCCCAGAGCGTGATGGGCATCGCCGCCGGCGGCGGCCACGTCTACGTCGGCGGGAACGCGACGATCGCCCGCCACACACCCGGCGGCGGGAAGGTCGTCAACCTCCGTGCCCCCGGCGAGGCCAAGGACGCCGTCGTCGTCCGTCAGATCCTGTACACCGGCCAGTACAACTCCCAGGGCATCTGGCGCTACCACCCCCGCACCGGCAAGATCAGCCAGGCGTCCGCCTTCCCGTCCGAACAGAACCGCCCGCTGGACGTCACCTTCGACCCGGTCACCGGTCTCGTGCTCGCCGGAGTGCAGTGCGACACCGAGGGCGGCGGCGCCCTGTGGACCTACCACCCCGGGACCGGCAAGTCCCGGCACTTCCCCAACCCGGTCGACACCTCCAGCTGCGTCCGCGGCATCGCGTGCCGCGACGGTGTCGTCTTCCTCGGCGGCGACAACACCGCCCCCGCCGGACCGCGCAGCACCGTCGTCGCCTTCGACCCGGTGGCCGGCAAGGAACTGTGGCGCGTCGACCCGCAGCAGACCGCCGGTGTCGCCGCCCTCGCGGTACGCGGACGCCATCTCTACGGACTCTCGCGCAAGGGCGGCCTGTTCGTCCTCGACATCCCGGCGCGCAAGCTGATCCACCGCGCGGACGTCACCTCGGTCAGCAACGGCTTCGCCGCCATGGTGACCAACCGCGGTGTCGTCTACGGCGTCTCCGACACCACCCTCTTCCGCTTCCACCCCCACACCTTCGCCCTCTCCGTCGTCGTCCCCGACATCGACGGCGGCTGGTACAGCGGCGCGCACATCACCAACGACGAACACGGCCGCCTCTACACCATGCGCGGCCGCAACCTCGTCCAGATCACCGACCACCCCCGGTACTGACGCCGGGGGCGGCGCGGGCACCTGCCCGTGTCCCCCGCAGCACTCAAGGAATGTTCCGCGTCATCCCCCCACCCATTCCAGGGAGTTCCCATGAAGAAGGCCCACACCAGGATCTGCATCGGCCTCTGCGTGGCCGCGATCGCCGGCACCGGATATGCGGCGACCGCCTCCGCGACACCCGAAGCCGGACACCCTTCCGCAGCGGCACGCCAACAGGGCGCTCAGCAAAAGGACACCGGTAAGTCGGCCCTGCCGAGGCGGGCATCCGACCTGCTCGACGTCACCTACGAGTCCGGCACGCCCGACTCCGGCATCCCCGGCCTGACCACGACGCACGCCAAGGCCCCCGACGCCTCCGGGGTCGAGGACAGCGGCGAGCAGAGC